>NZ_JBEXHP010000115.1:0-17111 GCF_040607895.1 Micromonospora sp. NPDC005220 | reverse complement strand
CGCCGCGCTGCTCGGCGCCGCCGGGCTGGTGGTCGAGGAGATCCACGGGGTACGCGTGCTGGCTGACCTGCTACCGGCCGCGGTTGCCGACGGGCAGCCCGCCGCCCTGGTCGAGCTGGAGCGTGCGCTGGCCGCCCAACCGCCGTACCGGGACCTGGCCGCCCAACTGCACCTGTTCGCCCGCCGGCCCGCATGATCGCCGAGGCCGGGGGCCGGCCGGCGGCGCTGGAGATCCTCGGGCCGGATCACGGCGGCGGTCGGCTGACCGATGTGCTGCCCAGCGCGCTGGCCGTGCTGGGGGTGCCCGGCTCGAGCGACCCGCTCGGGCTGCTGCCTGCGTTGGCCGGGGTACGCCGCATCGCCGTGCTGCTCGTCGACGGGCTCGGGTGGTACCAGTTGCCGACCGCCGCGCCGTACGCGCCGACCCTGGCCGGGCTCGCCGCGACGGTGGCCCGGCCGCTCATCGCCGGTTTCCCGTCCACCACCCCGACCAGCCTGGTGTCGCTGGGCACCGGGGTGGCGCCGGGCGCGCACGGGGTGCTCGGCTTCACCGTGCGGGTGCCCGGCACCGATCGGGTGCTCACCCACACCGACTGGGCCGCCGAGCCGTCGCCACTGCGCTGGCAGCCGGTGCCGACCCAGCTGGAGCGGGCCCGCGCCGCCGGCGTGACGACGACAGTGGTGAGTCGGCCGGAGTTCGGTGGAAGTGGGTTGACAGTCGCCGCCAACCGGGGTGGCGACTTCCGGGGCGCCGCCGGCGGGGACGCGGTGGCCACCGCCATGCTGGCCGCGTTGGCCGCCGGCAGCGGGCCCACACTGGTCTCCGGTTACCACGCCGACCTGGACCGGCACGGGCACGTCAGCGGCGTCGACTCGGCACCCTGGCGGGTCGCCGCCACCGAGGTGGACGCCCTGGTCGCCCGGCTGGTCGACGGGCTGCCCCCGGACGCGGCGCTGCTGGTGACCGCCGACCACGGGCAGCTCGACATTCCCGCCGCGCACCGCTTCGACCTGGACACCGATCCGCGACTGCGGGGCGGTGTGCGGCTGGTGGCCGGCGAGGCCCGGGTGCGTTACCTGCACGTCGAGCCGGGCGCGGTCGACGACGTGCTGGCCGCCTGGTCGGAGGTGCTGGGCGGCACGGCCCGGGTACGCACCCGCGACGAGGTGGTGGCCACCGGCTGGTTCGGGCCGGTGCCCGAGGAGCACCTGGGCCGGATCGGTGACGTGGTGGTGACCTGCAACGACACGTACGCGGTCATGGCCAGTCGTACCGAGCGGCCGATGGCGTCGAAGTTGGTGGCCTACCACGGGTCGGACACCGCCGCCGAGCTGACCGTGCCGCTGCTGGTCGTCCGGGGCTGACCCCGGGGACGGTCCGGCCCGCTGGCCGATGGTGGTGTCGTACCCCCGGGTTAATCTGCCGGGATGGGCCGCAGCCAGTCGTTGCCCCGGGGCGACGATCCGCGCTTCGGGCCGGACGCCGACGACTCCGCCAGCCCGATCCTGCACGTCGACATGGACGCCTTCTTCGCCGCCGTCGAGGTGCGCCGCCGCCCCGAGTTGCGCGGCCGACCGGTGGTCGTGGGCGGCGTCGGTCCGCGCGGGGTGGTCAGCTCGGCCAGCTACGAGGCCCGCCGGTACGGCGTACGCAGCGCGATGCCGACCAGTCAGGCCCGGGCCCGCTGCCCCCAGGCGGTCTACCTGCCTCCAGATTTCTCCGCCTACTCGGCCGCCTCCCAGGCCGTCATGCAGATCTTCCGGGACGTCACGCCGCTGGTCGAGCCGCTCTCCCTCGACGAGGCGTTCCTCGACGTGACCGGCGCCCGTCGGCTCTTCGGCTCCCCGGCCACCATCGCCCGGCTGATCCGTCGCCGGGTCGCCGACGAGCAGGCGCTGACCTGCTCGGTGGGGGTGGCGCCGAGCAAGTTCGTGGCCAAGCTGGGTTCCACCCGGGCCAAGCCGGACGGTCTGCTGGTGGTGCCCCCGGCGCAGGTGCTCGACTTCCTGCACCCGCTGCCGGTGGACGCCCTGTGGGGGGTGGGGGAGCGCGCCGCCGAGGCGCTGCGCCGGCTCGGCCTGGCCACCGTCGGCGACCTCGCCGAGGCGCCGGTGGGCATGCTCCGCCGAGCCGTCGGTGCCGCCTCGGCGTCGCACCTGCACGAGTTGTCCTGGGGGCGCGACCCGCGCGGGGTCAGCCCCGAGCACGTCGACAAGTCGATCGGCGCTGAGCTGACCTTCGATGTCGACGTGGCCGACCCGTTGGAGATCCGCCGTGCGTTGCTCGCGCTGAGCGCGAAGGTCGGTGTCCGGTTGCGCGGCTCCGAGCAGGTCGGGCGCACCATCTCCCTCAAGGTCCGGCTGGCCGACTTCCGCACCGTCAGCCGATCCCGCACCCTCGACGTCCCCACCGACACCGCCCGCGAGATGTTCGACACGGTCTGGGCGCTCTACACCGCGTTGGACCCGGGCGAGCGAATCCGACTCGTCGGTGTCCGGGTGGAGGGGCTCGCCCCGGCGAAGGGCGCTCCCCGGCAGCTCACCCTCGGCGCGCCCGAGCGCGGCTGGCGCGAGGCGGAAGCTGCCGCGGACGCCGCCGCTGCCCGTTTCGGGCGGTCCGTCATAGGTCCGGCCAGTCTGATGGGCGACCGTGATGCTCGTCGAAACGAAAATCCACCCCGCCCATAGGTCGTCCCGCTTTCCGACGCGCGACCCCCCTCGTAGACTTGCGGGTAAGCAGCCGGTTGGCTGCCACGGTCTGTCGGCCCGAGTGGGCCTGACCAACGTGACCGGGGAGGAGTGCCGTGCCGCTCTCGGAGCACGAGCAGCGGCTGTTCGAGCAGATCGAGCGGTCGCTTGCCGAGGACCCCAAATTCGCCTCGGCCGTGCGCGCCAGCGATCCGCGCTTCCATGCGCGGCGTCGCCTGCTCGTCGCCGCCGGCGTCATCATCGCTGGCTTGGCTCTACTGGTCTATGGCGCGGTGATCAAGACTCCACCACTGGCGGTGGCGGGCTTCGTCGTCATGCTGGCGTCGGCCGCGTTCGCGGTGCAGTCGCACCGGCGGGCGCAGTCACCCGACCTGCACGTGGTGGGCGGCACGACGAGTCGTCGTCGTCCCCGCGGTGGCCGATCCGGTCGTCGGTCGTCGATCCTGGACCGCATGGAGGACAGGTGGCGGCAGCGCCCGGAGGGGCACCGCTGAGCCGGTCCCGCCGCTGAGGCGGGCCGTACGCCGCGACGAGCGAGCGGTCGCCGGGCACAGCCCCCGGCGACCTCCGTCGTATCCGCACGTCCTCTTCCCAGCTGCCCACTATCGGCAGGACCACTCTCCGCATGATCGTGCTCGATCCTGGATGTAGTGGCATCGTGCGCCCTGGGAAGGGCGTCTTTCCTGGGATCGAGCACGATCATGGGAACGGTAAGCAGGTACAGGGGGTGGGGCGGCGGTGGTGGCCGCCGCCCCCGCCCACGAACCGCTCGGTCAGCGAGCTGCCCGGTCGGCCAGCAGCCGTCGAGGGTTCCACCGCAGCAGTCGATACCGGGCCTGCCCGGTGAGCGCCACCATCCGGCTGGACCTGTCCGCCAGGGCGGTACGCCACCGCAGCAGCACCGAGGGCGGCAGCACGGCGGCGAGCAGGCGGGTCCGTCTGTCCGCCCGCGTGGCGAGCGCCGCACGGACCTCGCGTAGCGCCGGCAGCAACCGCTCACCGGTCAGCGGATCCCGCGCGTAGCGGGCCCGCTCCTCCGCCCGGCCGAGCAGCCGCGCCGACCCGATCGCGTCGCCATCGTCGAGGGCGTCCCGGACCAACCGGTCCGCTGTCGCCCTGGGCGTCTCGGTCGGATCGACCGGGACCCGGAAGTCCACCAGTGTGTCGAGCAGCTCCGCCCAGGCGGCGTGCGCGTCCTCGCGGGCCCGGTTGGCGTCCACGCTCACCACCACCGGTCGCGTCCCCGGCTCGCCGCCGTCGTCGACGCTCGCGGGGACCATCGCCGCGCTCGCCGCGCGGCCACCCCGTCGGCGGCGCAGGGCCACCCGGCGCAGCGCGGGCACCGCGAGCAGCACCAGCAGGGCCACCAGGCCCGCCGCCCACCAGGGCCAGACCGGTGGCTGCTCGTCCGGGGTCGTCCCGCCAAGAGCGAGCCCGTTGTCGGTGTCCCGGTCGGCGTTGTCCGGGCCCTCCGGGCCGGCCGACGAATTCGGATCCTCCGGGGTGTTCGTGACATCGGGACCCGGGGTGGACGGCTCCGGCGCGTCAACGTCCGGTGCCCAGGTCGACCGGGTCGAGCCG
Organism: Micromonospora sp. NPDC005220; assembly: GCF_040607895.1. Classification (NCBI taxonomy): domain Bacteria; kingdom Bacillati; phylum Actinomycetota; class Actinomycetes; order Micromonosporales; family Micromonosporaceae; genus Micromonospora; species Micromonospora sp. NPDC005220. The sequence goes on along the minus strand of NZ_JBEXHP010000115.1, from coordinate 12,821 downwards.
GGCACCCCGTACGCCGGGGTGGCGTCGAACGGCACCCAGCCCGCCCCGTCGAAGTAGACCTCGGTCCAGGCGTGCAGGTTGAGGTTGGTCAGCGTGAAGGTGTCACCGTCGCGCTTGGTGCCGTTGGTGAACCCGAAGGCCACCCGGGCCGGAATGCCGGCCGCGCGGACCAGCCAGGCCATCGCGGCCGCGTACTGCTGGCAGTAGCCGACCTTGTTGGTCAGAAAGTTGACGATGTCCTGACCGCTGCTGCCGCTCTCGGTGCTCAACCGGTAGCTGAAACCGTTGTCCGCCGAAAAGTGCTGGTAAATCGCCAACACCCGGTCGTAGTTCGTGCGCTTGCCCTGGATCAGCCTCTTGACCAGCTCCTCCACCTCGGGCACCGGGGCGGGGGTGGCGGTCATCTGTCGGCGTACGGGGTGGTCGGTCGGCAGCGGTTGCGCGGCCCGCAACGCGGCGGGCGTGAACGTCGAGCGGACGTAGTCGAAGGAGTACTTCCGACCCCGGGAGTTCTCCCGGTTGGAGAAGACGACCTGCTGGTTGCTGTCGTAGAGCCAGTTGTCGCTGAGGTCGTCGGTGCGGGTCGGCTCGGCGTACACCGGCATCAGCGACATGCTCAGGCTCTTGGTGACCTCGACGGTCGCCTGGTAGGTGGTCTGCTGCACGCCTCGGCCGGCCCGGTCGGCCGGGTTCGGCAGGTCCCGGTTGACCGACCGGCCGCTGGGGTTACGTGCCTGGAAACCATTGGGCCGCAGCTCGTCGGCGACCGCGTAGCGCAGGTAGAAGGGGTTCGGCTCGGACGTGGTCACCTTGACCAGGTCGGCCACCTGGGACTGGTTGAGCTGGCCGGCGAGCGAGGCGAACAGGTCGATCCGACCCGACGTGCCGCCCGAGCCGGACCCGTTGCCGCTGCCGTTGCCCGACCCCTGGCTGAGCGAGTCGAGCAGCCCGCTGGTCATGCCGGGTACCGCCAGCGGCAGCACCACCGCCAGGGCCACCCCGACCGCCGCGAGCCGGCGGCCGGCGGACGCCAGCGGGGAGGCCTCCCACACGTCGACGTCGCGGCCATCACCGGTGAATCGGCGCCCGAAGCGGCGTACCCGGTCGACGTTGTCGGTGACCAGCAGCCAGAGGTAACCGGCGGCGCCCACCACGAACGGCACCGCGGGGACGCTGTCCACGTAGACGGCGACCGGCACCGAGTAGATGGCGAGCATCGGCAGCCCCGCGAGTGCGGGCCGACGCAGCCCCACCGCCAGCACGTCCACCAGCACGGCGACCCCGCCGACGCCGAGTACGGCGATGAACAGCAGCGGGTCCGTGTCCGGGACCTCGACCCCGTACGAGCGCATGTCCTGCATGGAGCCGGCGAGCAGATCACCGAAGTACGCGAACGTGCCCGGGGTGGGCAGGACCGCGAGCAGCTCCTCACCGCTGGGGAACAACCAGGTCAGGGCGAGCATCAGGCCGGCCAGCATGCCCAGCACCTGGCCCCACAGCGGCGCCCGGGCGAGTCGGGTCAACGCGGCCACCCCGGCCACCACGGCGACCGCGATGATGGACTCGATCAACCACGTCCAGCCCTGGAAGATGGCCGACAGCGGCGCGGCGGCCAGCAGCGTGGCCGCGGCCGCCACCACGCCGATGTTCCGACTGCTGATCATGAGGGGAGCCTTCCGTTCATCGCACACCGCCGGCGACCGTCTCGGCCAGCGCGGCCCGCAGGGCGAACCCCTGAGCGCCCCGGCCGACCTGCGGCCACAGCGCCGGTAGCCGGCCGCCGTGGTCGACGCCGACCACCCGCCAGCCGCTCTGCAGCATGGCGAGGACGGCGGCGGCGTGAGCGTGCTCCGCCTCGGCCCGGGCCTTCTCCGGCAGGCTGAGCCAGGTGGAGCTGTTCAGCAGGAAGCCGACGCAGGTGGCGCCGTTGCCCCGCAGCCCGGCCAGCAGTTCCGCCTCGGCCACACTGACCGTGCCGAACAAGCCGATGATCAGACCGCCGTCGGCGCGTTGACGGACCCGCTGCACCAGACCGCTCACCTCGGCGCGCTGATCCAGCCGGACCTCCGCGAGGTGGTCGAGCAGCGCCCCGTCCCCGCCGGCCTCCGAGGCGTCCACATCTGCCCCCGAGCCGGTGACCAGGCGCAACTTGTAGCCGGCCTGCCGCAGGTGGACGGCGACGCTCGCGGCGGCCGAGACCGACCACTCGAAACTGGCCGTCGGCCCCTCGCCGCGGTGGCCGTACGCCCGGGTGTCCAGGACGACGGTGGCCCGGCTCTCCCACGGTTGCTCCTCGCGGCGCACCATCAGCTCGCCGGTGCGGGCCGTGGACTTCCAGTGCACCCGGCGCAGGTCGTCGCCGCGCCGGTACTCCCGGGTCGCCGCGTCGTCCTCGCCGTGCACCGCCACCGAGCGGGCCCGGCTGTCGCCGCTGCCCGCGTACTCCCCGGGGAGCCGGACCGACGGCAGCGGGTTGACCTGCGGGATGACCGTCAGGTGATCGGTGCTGGGGAAGGATCGGGTGAGCTCGCAGAGGCCGAACGGGTCGGTCATCCGGACGACCAGCGGGCCCACGTCGTAGCGGCCCCGCACGTCGGCCCGCACCGTGTACGCCACGGAGCTGGCCTGGTGTGCGCCGAGCCGCTCCAACACCACCCGGGGCCGGCTGCCCAGCGCATAGGGCAGCCGGTCCTCCAGGAGCAGGGTGCCGGTCGGCAGCCGGGAGAGGTTCTGCAGGCGCAGCACCACCCGGGAGTTGGCCCCGACCGGAACCCGGTGCGGGTCCAGCGAACGGTTGCAGGCCAGCTTGTAGCGGCTCCGCCCGACGTAGGCGGCGGCCAGCAACGGCAGGATGGCCAACAGCACAGCCACCCGGAGCAGGTCCTTCTCGCCGAGGATGCCGGCTGAGATCGCCGCCGCGGTCGCGGCGGCGAGGAAGGACCGCCCGCGGGTGGTCAGCCCGCGTAGCCCGGCACGCACGTCACGGCCTCCGCGGCTCGTAGGGCGCGCGGCCGTTGCCGGTGGCGGGCCGGGTGTCGTACGGGTTGCGCTGCCGGTCGTGTGGCAGCGGCAGGCGGTGCACCAGCTCGGAGACGATCGCGTCGGTGGTGCGTCGGGCGAGCTGCGCGTCGGCGGTCGGGATGATCCGGTGGGCGAGCACCGGCACCGCCAGCGCCTGCAGGTCGTCGGGGAGGACGTAGTCGCGGCCCTCCAGGGCGGCGACCGCCCGGGCGGTGCGCAGCAGTTGCAGGGTCGCCCGTGGGGACGCGCCGAGCCGCAGGTCGGGGGCCTCGCGGGTGGCGGTCACCAGGTCGATCGCGTACTGCTTGACCGCGTCCGCGACGTGCACCTGGCGGACGGTGGCGATCAGCTGCCGGACGATGGCCGCGTCGGAGACCGCGCGCAGCTCGTGCAGCGGATCGGTGGCGCCGTGCCCGTCGAGCATGGCCAGCTCGGCGTGGGAGTCCGGGTAACCCATCGCGATGCGGGCGGTGAACCGGTCGCGCTGCGCCTCCGGCAGCGGGTAGGTGCCCTCCATCTCGATCGGGTTCTGGGTGGCGATCACCATGAACGGGGTCTGCAGTTGGTACGTCACCCCGTCGACGGTGACCTGCCGTTCCTCCATGCACTCCAGCAACGCCGACTGGGTCTTCGGCGAGGCCCGGTTGATCTCGTCGCCGACCACCAGGTTGGCGAACACGGCGCCCGGACGGAACTCGAAGTCGTGCGTCTCCTGGTTGTAGACGCTGACCCCGGTGACATCGCTGGGCAGCAGGTCGGGGGTGAACTGGATGCGCCGCACGGTGCAGTCGATGGACCGCGCGAGGGCCTTGGCAAGCTTGGTCTTGCCGACACCCGGGACGTCTTCGATCAGGAGGTGACCCTCGGCGAGCAGGACGGCCAGAGCGAGCCGCACGGTGGCGGTCTTACCCTCGATGACCTGCTCGATGTTGGCCACAATGGCCTCACTGGCGGCGCGGAACTCGTCGTGCGGCAACAGGCCGCCCACCTCGTCCCAGGTCTGTTGTGTCACGGGCCTCCTCCTCGTCGCCGTCACGGCAGCTCTGTAGAGAGCACCTGGACCCGCCGTTGGGTTCGCGACGTCGAGCCTCGTTTGCCGCAGGAATCTCACTGGCCTCTCAGGCTAACCATGTTTGTCGTTATCGCCGACCCCCGCAGGTAGTCCGTCGGTTACGCACCGATATTCGCCAGCTCGGGGGAACGGGTTCGACCCGCCGGGGGCCGGCAGGACGAATCGTGGGCGGGGTACACTGCGGGACATGGCCGGAGTCTTCCTGCTTCTTACCGGGCCGTGCTGATGCGCTGAACGCAGCGACAGCACGGCGGCCCCTCCTGCGCGAGGGGCTTTTTTGTGCCCGCCGCCGGCCCGGCCCGGTGGTGCCGAGACGAAGCGAAGCGAAGCGAGGAGAGACGATGAGTGAGGCAGCCGCACCGGCGGGCGACATTCCCCCGTTCCGGTACACCGCGGCCCTGGCCGACGAGATCGAGATTCGTTGGCAGGACATCTGGGCGCGCGAGGGCACCTTCCACGCACCGAACCCGACCGGCCCGCTGGCCGACCCGACCCACCCACGCGCCGGCGCGGAGAAGCTGTACGTGCTGGACATGTTCCCGTACCCCTCCGGAGCGGGCCTGCACGTCGGCCACCCGCTGGGCTACATCGGCACCGACTGCTACGCCCGCTACCAGCGGATGGCCGGCCGCAACGTGCTGCACGCGATGGGCTTCGACGCGTTCGGCCTGCCCGCCGAGCAGTACGCGGTGCAGACCGGCACCCACCCCCGGACCACCACTGTCGCGAACATCGAGCGGTACAAGGCGCAGCTGCGCCGGCTGGGGCTGGCGCACGACGAGCGCCGCTCGGTGGCCACCATCGACACCGACTTCTACCGCTGGACCCAGTGGATCTTCCTGCAGATCTTCAACTCCTGGTACGACCGCGACGCAGGCAAGGCCCGTCCGATCGCCGAGCTGATCGCCGAGTTCGAGGGCGGTAACCGGCCCACCCCGGACGGTCGAGCCTGGGCCGAGCTGAGCGTCGCCGAGCGCCGCCAGGTCGTCGACGACCACCGCCTGGCGTACGTCTCGCAGGCGCCGGTGAACTGGTGCCCGGGGCTGGGCACCGTGCTGGCCAACGAGGAGGTCACCGCCGACGGCCGTTCCGAGCGGGGCAACTTCCCGGTCTTCAAGCGCAACCTGAAGCAGTGGATGATGCGGATCACCGCGTACGGTGACCGGCTGCTGGACGACCTGGACAGCCTGGACTGGCCCGAGCCGATCAAGCTGATGCAGCGCAACTGGATCGGCCGCTCCACCGGCGCCCACATCGACTTCCCGACCACCGCGGCGCCGGTGCGGGTGTTCACGACCCGCCCGGACACCGTCTTCGGCGCCACCTACATGGTGCTGGCGCCCGAGCACGAGTTGGTCGACACGCTGGCGCCGACCGGTTGGCCGGACGGCACCAGGGACGCCTGGACCGGCGGGCACACCACCCCCCGGGAGGCCATCGAGGCGTACCGCAAGGCGGCGGCCGCCAAGACCGACGTCGAGCGGCAGTCCGACAGCAAGGAGAAGACCGGCGTCTTCATCGGCGCGTACGCCACCAACCCGGTCACCGGTGGGCAGATTCCGATCTTCATCGCCGATTACGTGCTGGCCGGCTACGGCACCGGCGCGATCATGGCGGTGCCGGCGCAGGACGAGCGGGACTGGGCGTTCGCCGAGGTCTTCGAGCTGCCCATCGTGCGGACCGTGCAGCCGGCGGAGGGCTTCGACGGCAAGGCGTACACCGGTGACGGCCCGGCCATCAACAGCGCCGCGCCCGAGCGCGGCCTGGACCTGAACGGCCTGGGGGTCGCCGACGCCAAGGCGGCGATCATCGCCTGGCTGGAGGCGAACGGGCACGGCACCGGCGCGGTGACCTACCGGCTGCGCGACTGGCTGTTCTCCCGGCAGCGTTACTGGGGTGAGCCGTTCCCGATCGTCTACGACGAGACCGGCGCGGCCATCGCCCTGCCGGAGGAGATGCTGCCGGTCGAGCTGCCGGAGGTGGACGACTTCTCCCCGAAGACGTTCGACGCCGACGACGCCGACAGCAACCCGGAGACCCCGCTGTCGCGGCGGCGCGACTGGGTCGAGGTCGAGCTGGACCTGGGTGACGGGCCGAAGCGCTACACCCGGGAAACCAACGTGATGCCGCAGTGGGCCGGCTCCTGCTGGTACGAGCTGCGCTACCTGGACCCGACCAACAGCGAGCGGTTCGTCGACGCGGAGAACGAGCGGTACTGGATGGGTCCGCGCGGCGAGGGCGACTGCGGCGGCACCGACCTGTACGTCGGCGGGGCCGAGCACGCCGTGCTGCACCTGCTGTACGCGCGGTTCTGGCACAAGGTGCTGTTCGACCTGGGGTACGTGTCGTCGTTCGAGCCGTTCCGCAAGCTGTTCAACCAGGGCATGATCCAGGCGTACGCGTACACCGACTCGCGCGGCAGCTACGTGCAGGCCGAGGACGTCGTCGAGCGCGACGGTGCGTACTACCTGGAAGACCTGGTGGTCAACCGCGAGTACGGCAAGATGGGCAAGTCGCTGAAGAACGTGGTGACCCCCGACGACATGTGCGCCGCGTACGGCGCGGACACCTTCCGGGTGTACGAGATGTCGATGGGCCCGCTGGAGGTCTCCCGCCCGTGGGAGACCCGGGCGGTGGTCGGCTCGTACCGGTTCCTGCAGCGGGTGTGGCGGGCGGTCGTCGACGAGCAGACCGGCGCCCTGCGGATCACCGAGGACCCGGCCGACGAGGCGACCCGCCGGCTGCTGCACACGGTGATCGACGGGGTCCGCGGCGACATGGACGGCATCCGGTTCAACACCGCGATCGCCAAGCTGATCCAGCTGACCAACGGGCTGACCGGGCTGTCGGCCACGCCCCGCGAGGTGGCCGAGCCGCTGGTGCTGATGGTGGCGCCGTTCGCCCCGCACCTGGCCGAGGAGCTGTGGCGCAAGCTGGGCCACGACACCTCGTTGACGTACGCGGACTTCCCGACCGCCGACCCGGCGCTGCTGGTGGCCGACACGGTGACCTACCCGGTGCAGGTCAACGGCAAGGTCCGTGGCCGCATCGAGGTCCCCGCCGACGCGTCCGAGGAGACCGTCCGCGCGGCGGCCCTGGAAGCGGTGGCGGCGACCCTGAACGGCAAGGAACCCCGCAAGGTCATCGTGGTCAAGGGCCGCATGGTCTCGGTCGTCGCCTGACACTGGTGTCCGCGTCAGGGAGCACACGCAGCGTGACGTCCACCGAAGCGAACACTGGAACGAGCGTGATGACTCAGAGGCATAAATATGTCTCTGAGTCATCACGCCGTCCGACGCGGCGGGGCCACAGGGCCGGGCTTGGTCAGGTCAGCTCGCGCATGGTCAGACCGGCATCCGCCGGCGGCGGCGTTCGGCGCGCCACCACTGGTGGACGAGCACCAGGCTGGCGATCAGGCCGAGGCTGGCCGGCGCGGCGGCGTACCAGTTGACGTGGCCGGGGGAGCTGACCGCCGCGCCGATCGCCGCGTAGCCGAAGGCGGTCGGCGCGGACGCGATCACGCTACCGGCCAGAAACGGCAGCACTCGGGCGCCGGTCGTGCCGTAGCCGTAGCTGACCAGACCGAAGCCGGCGATCGGCAGCAGCCGGACGGTGACCACACCGAACACGCTCTGCCGGGCGAACCAGCCGTCGAGGCGGGCCAGCCGACCGCGGACCCGTTCGGCCACGAACTCCCGGCCGAGCAACCGGCCGACTGTGAACCCGATCGCCGCAGCCACCAACGCGGCGCCCAGGGCGTACGCGGCACCCTCCAAGGGGCCGAAGATCGCGCCCGCCGCGAGCGTGATGAAGGTCCGGGGCACCAGCGCGACGAGTAGCAGCGCGCCCCCGAGGATCGCCGCCACCGGGGCGAGGTCGCCCAGCCGGTCGGCGATCAGCGGCAGCTGCGCCGGATCCGGCCGGGGCACCAGGAGCAGCAGCAACCCGCAGCCGACGATCAGCAGCACCAGCAGGGCGAACCGGGCGGCCGACGGCTGCCGGAGCACCCGCCGGACGGCACGGATCATGCCCGGGCGGCGGCCACCGCGGAGCGGCGCTCGTTGCGGAGCCGGTCCGACCAGGTGTCGTCCAACGGCGGGAGCTGGTGTGCCCCGGTGGCCCAGCGCAGCAGCAGGTCGGCCAGGGCCGGGTTGCGAGCCAGCGCCGGCCCGTGCGAGTAGGTGCCGAGCAGCTTGCCGCGCCACGCGCCCTCGGTGGCGCCGTCGTTGCCCACCCCGGCGGTGACCCGGGCCAGCGGGGAGACCTCCGGGCCGAGGTGGGTGCGGCCGCCGTGGTTCTCGAAACCGGTCAGCGGCGGCAAACCCAGCCGGGGGTCGATCTCCCCGGCCAGCTCGCCCACGGCCCGGCTCTCGCCCCGGTCGGACTGCAGATCGAGCAGCTCCAGCCCACGGCACTGCACGCCCTTGGCGAAGAACGAGGTGCCGAGCAGTTGGTAGCCGGCGCAGACGCCGAACACGACCGAGCCCTGGGCGACCGCGCGGTGCAGGCCGCCGTCGGCGAGCAGCCGCTGGGCGCCGAGCGCCTGCGGGCCGTCCTCGCCGCCGCCCACCAGGTAGATATCGGCGGTCGCGGGCAGCCGCTCGCCGGAGCGGACCTCCAGCACCTCGACCGGCATCCCGCGCTGGCGGGCCCGCCGGGCGAGGATCAGGGCGTTGCCCCGGTCGCCGTAGGTGGAGAGCAGGTCGGGGTAGATCCAGACGATGCGCAGACTCTCAGATGACACGGTCCAACTCCGCTCGGATGTCCTGGAACGCGGTGTAGTTCGCGATGACCTCCAGCCGTCCGGGCGGGACCGACCGGAGCGCGTCGTCGAACGTGCGGACGTGCTGGAACGGCACGTCGTTGACGTCCAGCCGGACCGCCAGGTCGTATGCCCGGTCGCCGGTGATCAACACCTGCCGGCCACGGAGCGGGGCGAAGTCGACGTCGTAGAGCCAGGAGGTGTCCAGACCGTCGGGGTCGCGCGCGTTGATGGAGAGCAGGGTCGGCGCGTCGTCGGCCATGTCGAACGCCTCCAGCCAACTGGCCGGGTTCTTGGCCAGCAGCAGCCGGATGTTGCGGCCGTCCTTGTCGACCTGCGCGTAGCGGCCGGCCACCGAGGTGACGATGCCGAGGCGGGACACCGCGTCGACGGGGCGGACGCCGAACTCGGCGGCCACCGCCAGCGCGGTCGCCGCGTTGCCGAGGTTGACCTTGCCGGGCAGTTGGAGGGAGACCTTGTGCCAGGCGCCGGTGGGGTCGAGCACGCCCTCGTCCTCGACGACCCAGTGCGGCTCCGGTCGGCGTAGCGGGCAGCCGGTGCACCACCACTGCTCACCGGTGCGCTGGATCGTGGAGCCGCACTCCGGGCAGACCCAGGAGTCGTCGTGCCAGCGCTGGCCGGCGCTGAACCACGTCACGTGCGGCGGGTTGATGCCCCGGGCGGGGTCGCCCGGCGGGGTGGCGGCCCAGACCACCAGCGGGTCGTCGGCGTTGGCCACCACCCGTACGTCGGTGTGCCGGACCAGCGCCGCACGCCAGAGCTGCGCCATCATGGCGACCTCCTTGGCGCGGTCGAGCTGGTCGCGGGAGAGGTTCAGCAGCGCGACCACGTGTGGCTCGGTCGCCTCCAGCACCTGGGCCAGGTAGTGCTCGTCGACCTCCAGCACCGCGTACGGGGTGCTGCCGGCCTTGGCCAGCGCCGAGGTGTGCCCGCTGGGCATGTTGGCGCCGAAGGAGTTGGTGGCGACCCGGCCGAGCACGCCGACCGCGGCGGAGGTCAACCGGGTGGTGGTGGTCTTGCCGTTGGTGCCGGAGACGAGCGCGATCGCGCGCCCGGCCGACAGGTGGGCCAGCAGGTCCGGGTCGATCTTCAGGCCGATCCACCCGCCGATCACCGAACCGTCGCCACGGCCGGCCGCCCGGGAGAGCGCCGCGGCGGTCCGTGACACGGAGCTGGCCACCTTGGCCCGTATGGGCATTTTCGCGTCCGTCACGCGAGCGAGGTTACCGGACCGCCGGGCCCACCAGATCGCCGCCGACGGTGAACCGTTCGGCCGTGGTGGTGGCGCCGGCGGCCGGGTCGGCGTCCCCCGGACGGAGTCGATCTATGTCGGAAAGCGGACCACGCCGAGGGGGCGCCGGTGCCCTCCACTCCGCTCCACCCCTTGTGACGTGCGGTTTTGCCTCCGAGTCAGCCGCGCCACGCGGGCGAATTTGGTTGCGGGTGGAGGGAAGTGGAGTAGAGTGGGGACCAATGGTGAGGCCGGGAGGGCTCACCGGCCCGGGGGGTCAGCGGCGCCGCGAACGCCGCTCAGGGGCGAGGGGGTTGGGCCGGTGTTTCTCGGCACCCACACTCCGCGCCTGGACGAAAAGGGCCGGTTGATCCTTCCGGCCAAGTTCCGGGATGAGCTGGCGGGGGGTGTCGTGGTCACCAAAGGGCAGGAGCGCTGCCTCTACGTCTTCCCGACCCCTGAGTTCCAGCGGATCGCGGAGCAGTTGCGCGCACAGCCGATGACACACAAGGCGGCCCGGGCCTACAGCCGGGTCTTCTTCGCCAGCGCGCACGACGAGGTTCCGGACAAGCAGGGTCGGGTGACCATCCCGGCTCACCTGCGGGCCTATGCCGCGCTGGACCGCGACCTCGTCGTGATTGGCGCGAGCACGCGGGTGGAGATCTGGGACAGGGTCGCCTGGGAGACCTACCTCGCCGAGAGCGAAGACGACTTCGCCGACATCGAGGAGGGGGTGCTGCCCGGCGGTCTGTAGGGCGGTAACGGCGCCCGACGTACTGCGAGATCTCCAGCCGCTTTCGAGTTCCTGGCATCACTTCCCCGGTGCCAGGCGCACGATCCAGTCATTGGGCGACGGTCCGGTGTCAGGCGGGAGCGGATGGGGATCTGGCGGTACGACGGCAGCGCCGTCCGACGACAGGCGCACGAGAAGAACGGACGTTTCAACCAGTGGGGGTCAACATGGGGGAGTTGCGCGGCACGCACGTGCCGGTGCTGCTCGAGCGGTGCCTCGAGCTGCTGGCCCCCGCGCTGGGTCGAGGCGGCCGGACGGTCTACGTCGACGCGACGCTCGGCCTGGCCGGGCACGCGGAGGCGGTGCTCGAGGCGCATCCGGACACGGTCCTGATCGGGCTCGACCGGGACACCGAGGCGCTCGCCCACGCGCGGGTCCGACTGGCCCGGTTCGCCGATCGGGTGCACCTGGAGCACGCCGTCTACGACGAGTTGCCGGACGTGCTGGACCGGCTGGGCTATCCGGGCATCGACGGCATCCTGTTCGACCTGGGTGTCTCGTCGTTGCAGTTGGACGCGCCCGACCGCGGGTTCGCGTACGCCCAGGACGCGCCGTTGGACATGCGGATGGACCAGACCCGGGGGGTGACCGCCGAAGAGGTGGTCAACACGTACGCGCATCCGGACCTGGCCCGGGTGCTGCGGGTGTACGGCGAGGAGAAGTTCGCCGGTCGGATCGCCTCGGCGATCATCCGGCAGCGGGAGAAAGCCCGGATCACCTCGTCCGCGCTTTTGGCGGAGCTGGTTCGGGACTCCATCCCGGCGCCAGCCCGACGAACGGGTGGGCACCCGGCAAAGAGAACGTTTCAGGCTTTACGGATCGAGGTAAACAGAGAGCTGGCAGCGCTGGAGACAGCGTTGCCATCCGCACTCGACGCACTGACCGTGGGCGGTCGCATGGTGGTCCTGTCCTACCACTCGCTGGAGGACAGGCTCACCAAGGCGGCCCTCACGGACCGGGTCCGCAGTAAGGGCCCGATTGACCTCCCGGTCGAGCTTCCCGGGTCCGGTCCGACGTTCCGGCTGCTCAGCCGGGGCGCCGAACTGCCCGGGGAGGCGGAGGTCGCCGCGAACCCGCGGGCCGCCTCGGTGCGGCTGCGGGCCGCGGAGCGACTCGACCCGAACGCGACAGAGCAAGGGCGGACCGACCGCGAACGGTCTCGCCGACGGGTGAAGGGAATGCACCAACCGGGCACGGGGTCCGCCTGATCCGTGGGGGGTCAGGGGCACCGGGACGGCTTGAGGGACGGACGTTGAGGGGGAGGGACATGAGCATTGACAAGCGCGGCCGCCGGGACGTAACCGGCGGCGGGCTGCGCGCACCGCGGTCGGGGGGCCGGATCGCGGCGGAGCGGGCTCCGCGCCTCGGAAACGGTACGCCACGCATCGATCGAACGAATCGGCAGGGGGAGACTCGCGCCCGGGGGGCGCGCGAGTTCCCGACTCAGGGCACTGCCGCGCTGCGGCCGGTCGAGAAGGCCGGCAACGCGGCGGGCACCCGCCCGCCCCGGCTGCGGGTGGCGCCGCCGGCGCCGGTGTCGGTGCCTCGTGCGCCGTTCGCGGCGCTGATCGTGGTGCTGGTGGTCGGCGGGGTGCTCGGCATCCTGGCGGTCAACACCAAGATCAATGAGAACGCGTTCCGGCTGGAGCGGTTGCAGCAGCAGCAGGCTCGACTGGACCTGGAGAAGCAGCAGCTGGACAAGCAGATCGCCGACGCCGAGGCGCCGGGCAACCTGACCGCCGAGGCGCGGCGGCTGGGCCTGGTCGACGCCGGCGAGCCCGGCTACATCCGGCTCCCGGACGGCAAGACGCTCGAGGTGCCGCAGCCGGCGAACGGCCAGCCGTCGGTGACCAGCCAGGGTGCGGGAGGCTGACCGGTGCCACCAAGGTCGGACGAGCCGCGCCGGGACCCTGCGGGGTCC
>NZ_JBEXHP010000114.1:0-17367 GCF_040607895.1 Micromonospora sp. NPDC005220 | reverse complement strand
ATCGCCTCGGCGGTGTGCCGGGTGATCTCCTGGCTGGTCGGGTCGCCGGTGCGCTGGTGATGACGCTGCTGGAAGAGCAATATTGATCAACGGCCGGGGCCGGGGCCGGGGTGGGGGTGAGGTGGGCAGAAGGGGCCAATTCTGGCAAAAGCGCCCGGTGGGGAACGAACTGGCGTCTGATCGCTGCTAGGCGCCACCGCTGCCACGGCGTCGGCCATGTCGATCGGGAGCGCAGGTGCTGGTACTGCTCATCCTCCATCTCGTGGCGGCGCTCGCCGCGCCCCTACTCGTCCGCTGGTGGGGTCCGCGCGCGTGCTACCCGCTGGCGCTCGCGCCGGCCGCCGCGTTCTGCTGGGCGGTGGCCCGCACCCCGGCCGTCGCCGACGGCGGGGCGGTGGTCGAGACGTACCCGTGGATCCGGCAGTTGGGCCTCGACATCGCGTTCCGGCTCACCACGCTGTCCTGGCTGATGACGCTGCTGATCGGCGGCGTCGGTGCGCTGGTGCTGGTCTACAGCGCCCGCTACTTCAACGCCGGGTCCACCGGGCTCGCGCAGTTCGCCGCGGTCATGGTCGCCTTCGCCGGCGCGATGCTCGTCCTGGTCTTCGCCGACGACCTGCTGCTGCTCTACGTCGGCTGGGAGCTGACCACGATCTTCTCGTACCTGCTGATCGGGCACAGCACCGAACGGCGGTCCAGCCGTTGGGCGGCGGCGCAGGCGTTGATCGTCACCACCGCGGGCGGCCTGGCCATGCTTGTCGGCTTCATCATGCTGGGTCAGCACGCCGGCACCTACCGCTGGTCGGAGATCAGCGCGCAGCCGCTGCCCGGGGGCGGGTACCTGGTGGGCGCCGTGCTGCTGATCCTGGCCGGCGCGCTGTCCAAGTCGGCGGTGCTGCCGTTCAGCTCGTGGCTACCGGTCGCGATGGCGGCACCCACACCGGTCAGCGCCTACCTGCACGCCGCCGCCATGGTCAAGGCCGGCGTCTATCTGGTCGGGCTGCTCGCGCCGACGCTCGCCACGGTCGGCCCGTGGCGGCCGCTGGTACAGGTCGCCGGCGTGGCGACCATGCTGCTCGGCGGTTGGGCGGCGCTGCGCCAGACCGACCTCAAGCTGCTGCTGGCGTACGGGACGGTCAGTCAGCTCGGCCTGCTGGTCGCGGTGACCGGCTCGGGCACCCCGGACGCCGCGCTGGCCGGCACCGCGATGCTGCTGGCGCACGCCCTGTTCAAGGCGGCGCTGTTCCTGGTCGTCGGCATCATCGATCACGAAGCCGGCACCCGTGACCTGCGCGAGCTGTCCGGGCTGCGGCACTGGTCCCGGCCGCTGTTCGTGGTCGCCGTGCTGGCGGCGGCGTCGATGGCCGGGGTGCCGCCGCTGGTCGGCTTCGTGGCCAAGGAGACGGTGTTCGGGGCGTTCATCGACCAACCGCTGCTCCTCACCGGCCTGGTCGCCGGGACGGTGCTCACCGTCGCGTACAGCGCCCGTTTCCTCTGGGGCGCGTTCGCCGACCGGCCGGGTGTGGCACCGGTCCCGCCCGGGTCGATCGCCGCGTCGCTGCTGGTCCCGCCCGCGGTGCTGGCCGGTGTCGGTCTGCTCGCCGGCCCGGCCGCGAGCGTGCTGGACGACCTGCTGCGCCCGTACGCCGATCTGCTCGGCGGGGTCGACGCGCACCTGGCGCTCTGGGCCGGACCGACCCCGGCGCTCGGCCTGTCCGTGCTGGCGCTCGTCGGCGGTGGCCTGCTGTTCGCCGTGCGCGGGCCGCTCGCCCCGGTGCTGGCCCGGCTCCGCTCGCCGGTGAGCGGCAACCAGGGGTACGAGTGGCTGGTGGGCTGGCTCGACCGGCTGGCCATCGAGGTGACCGGCACGACCCAGCGCGGCTCCCTGCCGCAGTATCTGGGCGTCATCCTGGTCACCCTGGTGCTGGTGCCCGGTACGGCGATGGTCTCCGCCAGCCCCTGGCGGGCCCGGATTCCGCTCTGGGACAACCTGCTGCAACCGGTGGTCGTGTTGGTGATCGCGGTGGCGGCGGTGTTGGCGGTCGGTGCCCGTCGCCGGCTGACCGCGATGCTGCTGGTGGGCATGACCGGTTACGGCACGGCGATGCTGTTCGTGCTGCACGGAGCGCCGGACCTGGCGCTCACCCAGTTTCTGGTGGAGACCTCGACGATCGCGGTCTTCGTGCTGGTGCTGCGTCGCCTGCCGGAGCGATTCTCGGCCCGCCCGCTGCGCCGTGCCCGCTGGGCCCGTCGGGCGATCGGGGTGGCGGCGGGTGTGGTGACCGCCGGGCTGGCCCTCACCGCCGTCGGCGCCCGCCGGGCACCGGACATCTCCGCCGCCTTCCCGGATCTGGCGGTCATGCAGGGGTACGGCCGCAACGTGGTCAACGTGACCCTGGTCGACATCCGCGCCTGGGACACGATGGGCGAGCTGGCGGTGCTGGTGGTGGCCGCGACCGGCGTGGCCAGCCTGATCTTCGAACGCTCCCGTACCGGGCCGCGACCGCGCCGACCCGAGGCGGAGCAGCAGGGAAGTGGCCGGCCGGTGTGGCTGCGCGGTGGCCCCACCCTCTACGAGGAGCGCCGCTCGATCGTGCTGGAGGTGGTCATCCGGCTGATCTTCCACACCGTGGTGTTGTTCTCACTGTTCCTGCTCTTCTCCGGGCACAACGCGCCGGGCGGCGGGTTCGCCGGCGGTCTGGTGGCGGGTCTCGCCCTGGGGGTCCGCTATCTGGCCGGCGGCCGGTACGAGCTGACCGAGGCGGCCCCGATCGGCGCCGGCGCGATTCTCGGGGCCGGGCTGGCCGTGGCGGTGGGCAGCGGCGTGGTGGCGCTGCTGGTCGGTGGGTCGGTACTGGAGAGCGCCAAGGTCGACCGGACCCTGCCACTGATCGGCGACGCCCACCTGGTCACGTCGCTCTTCTTCGACATCGGTGTGTACCTGGTCGTGATCGGGTTGGTGCTGGACATCCTGCGCAGCCTCGGCGCCGAGGTGGACCGGCACATCGAGGCGACCGGAACAGCCGCCGGTGGTTTGGCCGTCGACAAGGGGGACCGGGCGTGAGCGCGAGGAGTGAGCCGGGTTTGCGAGCCCCGCAGTCGCGAACAGAGGTGGCACGGTGACGGCGAGCGGTGCGGGGCCGACGTTGGTGCTGGTGCTGGCCGTCGCGGTGCTGGTCGGCTGCGGGGTGATCCTGCTGTTGGAGCGCAGCCTGACCCGGATCCTGCTCGGCGTGATCATGCTCGGCAACGGGGTGAACCTGTTGATCCTGTTGGGCGGCCGGTCGGGCGGGGCGCCGATCGTCGGCACCGGGCCGGTGGAGCGGATGAGTGATCCGCTGCCGCAGGCGATGGTGTTGACCTCCATCGTGATCACCTTCGGGTTCACCGCGTTCCTGCTCGCGGTGGCGTACCGCAGCTGGTATCTCTCCGGCGACGACGAGGTGCCCGACGACCTGGAGGACCGGCAGATCATCCGCCGGGCCGGGCGGAATGAGCCGGGCGCTGTCGACCACGGTGGGGAGGGTCCGGACTGCGATCCGGAACAGGTCGATCCCGAGCCGGCCCGGCGTCGGCTGCGACGCGGGGAAGAGGCGTGATGAGCACCCTGGTGCCGCTGCCGGTGGTGGTGCCGCTGCTCGGTGCGGCACTGACCCTGTTGCTGGCCGGTAAGCCCCGGCTCCAGCGTGCGATCAGTGTGCTGTGCCTGAGTGGCACGCTGACGGTGGCGGTGCTGCTGCTGGTGCAGGCGTACCGGTACGGGCCGGTGGTGGTGGCGGTCGGGGCGTGGCCGGCGCCGGTCGGCATCGTCCTGGTGGCCGATCAACTGGCCGCGCTGATGCTGGTGGTGTCCTCGGCGGTGACCCTCTGCGTGCTGCTGTACTCGATCGGCCAGGGTCGCAGCGAGACGAGCGAGAGCTCGCCGGTGTCGATCTTCCACCCGACGTACCTGGTCCTCACCGCGGGCATCACCAACGCGTTCCTGGCCGGTGACCTGTTCAACCTCTTCGTCGGGTTCGAGATCCTGCTGGCCGCCAGCTTCGTGCTGATCACCCTGGGTGGCACCGAGACCCGGATCCGGACCGGGTCGACGTACGTGGTGGTCAGCATTCTCTCCTCGATGATCTTCCTGGCCTCGGTGGGTCTGGTGTACGCGGCCACCGGCACCCTCAACCTCGCCCAGCTCGCCCAGCGCCTCGACGACCTGCCCGGCGGCGCCCGGCTGGCCCTGGAGTTGATGTTGCTGTTGGCGTTCGCGATCAAGGCGGCGGTCTTTCCGCTGTCGGCCTGGCTGCCGGACAGCTACCCCACCGCCCCGGCCCCGGTCACGGCCGTCTTCGCGGGCCTGCTCACCAAGGTGGGCGTCTACGCGATCATCCGTACCGAGACGTTGCTGTTTCCCGGCGGACGTGTCCACGTGCTGCTGATGGTCGTCGCCGGGCTGACCATGGTGATCGGCATCCTCGGTGCGGTGGCCCAGTCCGACCTGAAGCGACTCTTCTCGTTCACCCTGGTCAGTCACATCGGCTACATGATCTTCGGGGTGGCGTTGAGCACCGTCGCCGGCCTATCCGGCGCGATCTTCTACGTGGTGCACCACATCACCATCCAGACCACGCTGTTCCTCGTCGCCGGGTTGGTCGAGGAGCGCGCCGGCAGCACCGACCTGCGTCGTATCGGCGGGCTGGCCCGAGCGGCGCCGCTGCTGGGTGTGCTCTTCTTCGTGCCGGCCATGAACCTCGCCGGAGTGCCACCGTTCTCCGGCTTCCTCGGCAAGCTCGGCCTGCTCCAGGCCGGGGTGGCGGCCGGCGGGCCGCTGCCCGGGGTGCTGGTCGCGGCCGGCACGTTGACCAGCCTGCTCACCCTGTACGTGGCCTCCCGGGTGTGGAACATCGCCTTCTGGCGCGCGCCCCGGCTGGCCACCAACGCGCCTGTCGTCCAGTTGCCGAGGCTGATGGTGGGCGCCACCGTGGCCCTGGTCGCCTTCGGGCTGGCGTTGACCGTACTGGCCGGTCCGCTCTTCGACGTCACCGCCGACGCGGCGGCGGACCTGCGCCTGCGTACCCCGTACGTCCGTGCCGTGCTGCCTGGCGGCGTGCCGTGACCGGCCCCCGGGAGCCGGCTCCCGACGCCACCGGGACAGCGGTGGTGGGGCGAGGTCGGCTCGGGCGCTGGCGGGACCAGGCGGTGGCGCTCGGCTGGCTGGTGGTGGTCTGGAGTCTGCTCTGGGGCGACATCACCTGGGCCAACCTGGTCGGTGGTCTGCTGGTGGGTGCGGGCGTGCTGGTGTTCTTCCCGCTGCCGGCGGTCAGCTTCGGTGGCCGGTTGCGAGCACGGGCGCTGCTGGTGTTCGCGGGCCGGTTCGCCGTCGAACTGGTCAGCGCGAGCCTGCACGTCGCCCGGATCGCCGTGCAGCCCGGCTACCGGCCGCGCGGGGCGATCATCGCGGTCCGGTTGCGGGTGTCCACCGACCTGAACCTGGCGCTCACCGCCGAGGTGGTCTCGTTGGTGCCGGGCACGCTGATCCTCGAGGTGGACCGGGACGCCGGAACGCTCTACCTGCACGTCCTGGACACCCACGGCCCGGCGGATCTGGACGTGGCCCGGGACCGCACCCTCGTCGTCGAGCGGCGGATCATCCGGGCGGTGGGCTCCACCGCCGAACTGCGCCGCGTCGAGACCACCCCACCGCAGAAGGGAACCCGCCCGTGACCACATTGCTGGCCGTCGTCCTCACCGTGCTGCTGTCGGTCACCGCGCTCCTCGCGCTGGCCCGCCTCTACCGGGGCCCGTCGCTGGTGGACCGGGTGATCGCCGCGGACATGCTGCTCGCCACGATGATCGGCGCGGTGGGCGCCGAGGCGGCGGTGAACCGGCACACCAGCACCCTGCCCGTGCTGGTGGTGCTCTCCCTGCTCGGCTTCGTGGGATCGGTGTCCCTGGTCCGCTTCGCCGTCCGGGAGCAGCAGTGATCGCCACCATCGCGGACTGGCTCGGCGCCGGCTCCCTGGTGGCCGGCGCGCTCCTCAGCCTGGCCGCCGGGATCGGCGTACTGCGCTTCCCGGATGCGCTGTCCCGGATGCACGCGGCCACCAAACCGCAGGTGCTCGGGGTGCTCCTGCTGCTGCTGGGCATCGCGTTGCGGCTGCGGTCCCCGACGGACCTGGGCATGATCCTGCTGGTGGCGGTCTTCCAGCTGTCGACCGCGCCGGTCGCGGCGCAGATGATCGGCCGGGCCGCGTACCGGTCGGGGCGGCTCGACCGGAGCCTGCTCGATGCCGACGAACTGGCCGAACGCGGACCAGGCAGCGGGTCGGCGGGGCCGGCGTGACGATCGGCGGCGCCGGGCGAAACGGACGAACCGCTCCTTCGGCCTACCCCCAGCGGAGTCTCAGCCAGCGCCGATAAAATAGCGGCATGATCGACTCTTCTGCCCAGGAGGGCAGCAGTAGCCAGCCGGGTCGTGCCCGGCATATTCCCGTACCGACGACCCCGGGAGCCCTGAGCGACCCGTGTTGATCGTCGTTGGTCTCCTACTGATCACCATTCTCACTGCCGCCACCGGCTATTTCGTGGCGCAGGAGTTCGGCTACGTCGCGGTGGACCGGGGCAAGCTGCGCCAGCTCGCCGATGACGGCGATCAGGCCGCCGCCCGGGCCCTGACCGTCACCAGCCGGCTCTCCTTCATGCTCTCCGGCGCCCAACTCGGCATCACCGTCACCGCGCTGCTGGTCGGCTACGTCGCCGAACCGTACCTGGGCGGTGGCCTCGCCGACCTGCTCGGCGTGGCCGGCGTCAGCGAGGCGGTCAGCCTGCCGCTGTCGGTGGCGTTGGCCCTGGTCATCGCCACCATCGTGCAGATGGTCCTCGGTGAGCTTGCCCCGAAGAACCTGGCCATCGCGCGGGCCGAGCAACTGGCCCGGGCGCTGAGCCGATCCACCCTGATCTACCTGGCCGTCGCCGGGCCACTGATCCGGCTCTTCGACCGGGCATCGGTCCGTCTGCTGCGCCGCATGGGCATCGAGCCGATCGAGGAGCTGCCCAGTGGCGCCACCCCGGCCGACCTGGAACAGATCATCGCCGAGTCCCGCGAGGAGGGCAGCCTCGACGCCGAGATGTCCACGCTGCTCGACCGAGGGCTGGACTTCCGCGAGCTGACCGCCGGCGAGGCCATGGTGCCGCGGGTCGACGTGCACACCGTACGGGCGCACGAACCGGTGAGCCGGGTGGTCGAACTGCTCGACACCGGCCACTCCCGCTTCCCGGTACGCGGTGCGGACGGCGTCGACGACCTGCTCGGCATCGTCGGCATCGCCGACGTGCTCGGCGTACCCCCGGGGGAGCGGGCCACCACCCCGGTGAGCGCGGTGGCCGGGCCGCCGCTGCTCGTACCGGAGACGTTGCCGCTGCCCACGGTGCTCGACCGGCTGCGGTCCGGGCACCGGCAGATGGCGTGCGTGGTCGACGAGTACGGCGGCTTCGCCGGCGTCATCACGCTTGAGGACATCGCCGAGGAGCTGGTCGGCCCGATCCGCGACGAGGACGACCCACCCGAGCGGGCACCGGCCCGGCAGGACGACGGGTCCTGGGTGGTGCCGGCCCGCTGGCGGATCGACGAGGTCGCCGACAGCACCGGCATCGCCCTGCCCGAGGCCCCCGAGTACGACACCCTGTCCGGGTTGGTGATGCGGGAGCTGGGCCGGGTGCCGGAGGTCGGCGACCGGCTGGAGATCAGCCTGCAACCCGAGGGAGCGGACGGCGAGGAGAACGAGGCGGAGCCCCGCGCGCTGGTCGAGGTGCTGGCCGTGGATCGGCACGTGGCCGACTCGGTGCGGTTGCAGCTGACCACACCTGAGGTGACCGCATGAGCCCCGGAATCGCACTGTTCAGCTCGGTGATCCTGCTGGCGCTGAACGGGTTCTTCGTGGCCGCCGAGTTCGCCCTGGTGGCCAGCAAGCGCTACCGCCTGGAGCAGGCGGCGGCGAACGGTGGTCGGGCGGCCCGGGCCGCGCTCGACGGCGTACGCGAGCTGTCGCTGATGCTGGCCGGCGCGCAGCTCGGCATCACGCTGTGCACCCTGGGCCTCGGCGCGCTGGCCGAACCGGCGATCGAGCACCTGCTCAGCCCCCTGCTGCACGCGGTGGGCCTGCCGGACGCGGCCAGTCACCTGATCGCCCTGGTCTTCGCCCTCGGGGTGGTGACCTTCCTGCACCTGGTGGTGGGGGAGATGGCCCCGAAGTCGTGGGCGATCACCGACGCGGAGCGCTCGGCGACGCTGCTCGCGCTGCCGTTCCGCGCCTTCGCCCGGGTCTCCCGGCCGGTGCTCTCCGCGCTGAACGCGCTGGCCAACGCGATCCTGCGGCTGTTCGGTGTCAACCAGCAGGACCAGCTCGCCCAGGTGCACGGCCCGGACGAGCTGCGGATCCTGCTGGAGCAGTCCCGTGAGCACGGGCTGCTCGGCGCCGAGCAGCACCAGCTGCTGACCAGCATGCTGGAGTTGCAGGGCACCTCGGTGGCGCAGGTGATGGAACCGTTCGCCACCATGGTCACCGTTCGCCGGGACGACCCGGCCGGGCGGATCGAGGAGGTCAGCCGGGACAGCGGCCGATCCCGGCTCGCGGTGCTCGACGAGGCGGGCGACGTGTGCGGCCTGGTGCACGTCCGGGAGGCGGTACGGGCGGTCACCACCGGCCGGGTCGCCACCGCCGGGGAGCTGATGACGCCCGCGTTCACCCTGCCCGCGACGTCCTCGGTCACCGAGGCGGTGGCGGCGATGCGGACCCGGCAGTCGCAGCTCGCGTTGGTCCGCAACGGCGGTGGCCCGGCCCGTCCGATCGGCTTCGTGGCCCTGGAAGACCTCCTGGAGGAGGTCATCGGGGAGTTCGACGACGAGACCGACACGGTTCCGCGCGGGCGGCGGTTGCGATGAAGCGGAGGGGTGGTCCCTCTTCGCGGAAGTTGGGGTGACCTCGCGCCGGGTCCGCGACAGTTGAGGTGGCCTCGCGGCGGCGAGGCCACCTCAGCCTGGAGTGGAGGGCGCGGTGCGGCTGACGGGAGTGTCCCCGGAGTCCGGGGGGACCGGGCTCTCCGTGCGGACCACGCTCCCCAATCCGAGCACCCGGCCGGGCCTGCGCCTGCCCGGCCGGGTGACTCTCACGGCCGGCCCGGAGAACGTGCTGGTGCGGCACATCCGGCTCGGCCTGGTCACCACGGTTGAGCCGGATGACCCGTACGCCGCCCGGCGGCTCATGCAGTTCCACCAGGTGCCGATCGCCGGTCGGTTCGTCGTACCGGCCGGTCGGCGGCGGGCGGTCGACTTCGCGATGCCGCTGCCGTGGGAGACCCCGGTGACCACCTTCGGCGGGGTGCCGCTGCTGAGCCTGCGGATGGGCCTGCGAACCGAAGTGTCCCTCGACCTGGACCTGGACCAGGGGGCGATGGTGCCGGTCTTCGTGCACCCCATCCCCACCCAGGAGCACGTGTTCGCGGCGCTGGACACCCTGGGCTTCATGATCCGTCAGTCCGGGTTGCAGGAGGGCGGGTTGCCGGGGGTGGAGCACACCCTGCCGTTGCACCAGCGCTGGGGCTTCTGGGTGGGGCCGCTCTACGCCGGCCCGATCACCGAAATGGAGGTGATCTTCGTGACCAACTCGGCGGGCCTGGAGGCGATCCTCTGGATGGATCGCCGACTGGCGCTGGCCGGAATCACCCACCAGAGCATCAGCCGGTTCCGGATCTGGCACCAGGACGCCGACCGGCGGGACTGGGTGGCCACCGTGGACGGCTGGCTCCGCCATGCGATCAACAGGCACGCCGCCGCGGCCGCGCACGCCGACTGGTCCGCGCAGATCGCGGGGTCGGCCCACGTCAGCCGCCATCCCGACGAGCCGATCCAACCAGGCTACGGCCTCGGCGGCACCGCCGGCAGCGCCGGCGTAGGCGGAGGCGGCTCCAGCGGCGACGGCACCTAACCCCCACCCGTCCCCGTTGATCATGAAGTTATTGCCATGACACGCCGGGACGAGTGGCAATAACTTCATGATCGACCAGGCGAGGGGCGAGGGGCGAGGGGCGAGGGGCGGGGGGCGAGGGGCGCGCGCGGGGGGCGCCGGAGGCGCGCGCGGGGGTTAGCCGGCGGTGGCGGTGGCCAGCTTGAGGCTGAAGGCCAGGAAGAGGGCGGCCACGGCGGTGGTGCCGCCGGCCGCCAGGCGGCGACGTTGGCGGAACTGGGCGGCCAGGAAGGTGCCCGCGAAGATCAACGCGGTCAGGTAGAGCGCGCTGGTCACCTGCGCGATCAGCCCGAGCAGCAGGAACGACAGCGCCGGCCAGGCGTAATCGGGGTCGACGAACTGGATGAAGAACGAGATGAAGAACAGGATCGCCTTCGGGTTCAGCAGGCTGATCACCAGCGCCTTGCGGAACGGGCTGCGCATCGCCGCCGGCTCCGCGGCGTCGATCAGCCGCGGCGTACTCGGGTCGTTGCGGTCGCGCCAGCGCCGCGCGGCACCGAGCAGCATGGTCACCCCGACATAGCCGAGGTACGCGGCACCGGCGTACTTGATCACCAGGAACAGCGGCGGGTACGCCTTGAGGAGCGACGCCACCCCGGCGGCGGAGAGGAACATCAGCACCCCGTCGCCGACGAACACGCCACCGGCGGCCCGGTAGCCGACCGCGACGCCCCGCTTGGCCGCGGTGGAGAGCACGAAGAGTGAGTTCGGCCCGGGCAGCAGAATGATGGCCACGGTGCCCAGCACGTACGTCCAGATGTCGGTGATCCCCAGCACGCCCGCCATCATCATGCCACCGGGGCCGTCCGCAGAAGTCTTTCTCGCAGCCTGGCCTGTGCGTTCGGCCACTCGTCGACGGTCATCGCGTACTGCACGGTGTCCCGCCAGGAGCCGTCCGGGCGTTGCCGGTGCATCCGCAGCACCCCTTCCCGGGTGGCGCCGAGCCGTTCGATGGCCGCCTGGGAGCGAAGGTTGCGGATGTCGGTGTGCCAGGCCACCCGTACCGCGCCCAGGTCATCGAAGGCCCGGCTGAGCAGGAGCAACTTCGCCTCGGTGTTGATCCCGGTACGCCACCAGGGCCGGCCCAGGAAGGTGTGCCCGATCGCCACCGCCCGCCGCTCCGGGTCGATCTCGTAGTAGGAGGTGCTGCCCACCACCGCTGCGGTCGCCGCGCACCGCTGCACCCAGGCCACCCGCTCGCCGCGGTGCTGGGCGGCCAGGGCGGTGGCGATCACCTCGGCGGTCTCGGCGGGCGCGGTGGGCGGCGCGACGCTGAGGTGCCGCCACACCTCCGGGTCCGTGGTGGCGGCGTGCAACTCGTCGGTGTGCGCCAACTCCAGCGGCTCCAGCCGAACGTGCTCGCCGTGCAGCGGCACCGGGTCGTGCCAGGGCGTGCGGGCCGTCCGCAGGTACGCCGGCAGCGGCGCGCTGACCCCGGCGTCCGGCTCGGGTGGGCCGGCGGTCAGTCGCAGCGGCAGCACGCCGGCCCAGTGCGGCAGGTGCCTGTCGGCCTCGTCCTCGCGGACCCCGCCGGTGCGGGCCCGGACGGACACCTCCCGCAGCGGCAGCGCCAGTACGGCGGTCTCGGCCAGCTCGCGTCGGCTGGGCGGACGGGTGGCCGTGCTGCGTCCCGCGCCGACCTTCTCCACCAGTGCGGTGAGCATGGCGAGCTTCTCCCGCTCGTCGGTGACCAGTCGGGCGGTGCCGTGCGCGACGACCGAACGGTAGTTGGCGCTGTGGTGGAACTGGGAGCGGGCGTAGACCAGCCCGTCGAGCACTGTCACCGCGACGCAGACCGGCAGCCCGTCGTCGCCCCGGGCGGCGAGCAGGGGCCGGCTGCCGGTGGAGCCGTGCAGGTAGAGCGTGTCGCCGATGCGGACGTGCAGGGTGGGCAGCACCCGTGGCTCGCCGTCGACGGTGAAGCCGAGCGCGCAGTCGTACGCCTCGTCGAGCACGGCGTGGGCGGCGGCCCGGTCGTAGCTCATCTTGTCCCGGGAGCGGTGGGGTGTGGTCCGGGCGGTGGGTGGATACATGCGCACGCCCCTTTGTTCTAGTACAATCTCTGATTTGTGTCAGCACACTATCAGCCCACCGGTACGACAGCCGTCGAGATTTCGGCCAGCATCGAGTCGGGCATCCGTACCGGCGCCCTGTCGCCGGGGGGCGCCCTGCCGCCCGTGCGGGCACTCGCCGCCGAGCTGGGGGTCAGCCCCGCCACCGTCGCCCGCGCCTACCAGGAGCTACGCCAACGTGGCCTGCTCGCCACCGCCGGGCGGCACGGCACCCGGGTACGCCCCCGCCCGCCGGTGGCCGCCCGCCGCTCCGCGCTGCGCCCCCCACCGTTGCCCGGCGCCCGAGACCTGTCCCGGGGTGAACCCGACCCCCGGCTACTTCCCCCGCTCGGCCCGCACCTGGCGACGCTCGCCGCCGACGGCGGCCCGTCGGTCGGCTACTCCGATGCCGGCGTGCTGCCCGAACTGGCCGAGGCGGCCCGCGCCCGGCTGCGCGCCGACGGCGTACCGGCCGGGGAGTTGACGCTGACCGGCGGCGCGCTGGACGGCATCGAGCGACTGCTCGGCGCCCACCTGCGCCCCGGCGACGCGGTGGCGGTCGAGGACCCGGGCTGGGCCAACCTGCTTGACCTGGTCGCCGCGCTGGGCCTGCGCCCGATCGGCGTACCGCTGGACGACGAGGGTCCGCTGGTCGCCGGGGTGGCCGCGGCGCTCACCGCCGGAGCGCGGGCGCTGATCATCACCAGTCGGGCGCAGAATCCAACCGGCGCCGCCGTCTCCGCGGCCCGCGCCGAGGCGCTGCGGACGCTGCTCGCCGGCCGACCGGACCTGCTGTTGATCGAGGACGACCACGCGGCCGAACTGGCCCGCGTACCCCTGCATTCGCTCGCCGGTGCGACAGCGAGTTGGGCCTTCCTCCGTTCGGTGAGCAAGCCCTTCGGCCCGGACCTGCGGCTGGCGGTGCTGGTCGGCGACGAGACGACGGTGGCCCGGGTGAGCGGCCGCGCCCGGGTCGGCGCCGGCTGGGTCTCCACAGTGCTGCAACGCCTGGTGCTCGCCCTGTGGCAGGACCCGGCGGTCACCGAGTTGGTGCACCGGGCGGCGCTGAGCTACGAGCAGCGGCGCGAAGGGCTGCTCGCCGCGCTGGCCGAGCACGGCTTGACCGCACACGGCCGCAGCGGCATCAACGTCTGGCTGCCGGTCGCGGACGAGACCAGCACGGTGACCGCGCTCCGCGATGCAGGCTGGGCGGTGGCCCCCGGCGCTCTCTACCGGATCGCCGCCCCACCCGCCCTGCGCATCACCGTCAGCTCCCTGGACCCCACCGACCTGGCCCCGCTCGCGGCCGCCCTGGCCCACGCCGAAAACCCACCCCCCACCCAGGGCTTCCCCACCTAGACCCGCCCGGGGCGTACCCGGCACTGAGCATCGAACGGGTATATAACAGTCGGCATGGCCGAGCAGACCGGGAGCGCTCCGGGCGCCCAGCGGTTCATCCCGCCCGACGCCGACACCATTGACGACCTGCGCACCGCCGCCGGCGGCTGCCGGGGCTGTGAGCTGTACCGGGATGCCTCGCAGACGGTCTTCGGCCGGGGCGACGAGAGCGCCCGGGTGGTGTTCGTCGGCGAGCAGCCCGGCGACATGGAGGACCAGAAGGGGCTGCCCTTCGTCGGCCCGGCCGGACGCCTGCTGCGCCGCGCCGTCGACGACGCCGGGTTGGACCCGAGTCACCTCTACCTGACAAATGCCGTAAAACACTTTCGTTTTGAACAGCGCGGCAAGCGACGGATCCACCAGACCCCGGACCAGGCACACATCACCGCCTGCCGCCCCTGGTTGGTCGCCGAGTTCGCCCGGCTGCGTCCGGAGATCGTGGTGGTGCTCGGCGCGACCGCCGCCAAGGCGCTGCTCGGCCCGTCCTTCCGGGTCACCCGGCAGCGGGGCGAACTGCTGCCCTGGCCGGAGTCGGCCCAACACCCCGCCGACTTCGAGCAGGTGCCGGTGGACAACGCCGGCAAGCGGGCCGACGCGCCGCCGGCCCGGCTGCTGGCCACCATCCACCCGTCCGCCGTGCTGCGCGCCGACGACCAGGACAAGGCGTACGAGGGCCTGGTCACCGACCTCGCCGTCGTCACCCGCGCCCTGCCCGGCTAACCGCCAGCCGCAACCCATCGGAAACGGCGATGCGGGAACCCCGTAACAGATCCTCTGCAGACTCATCTGAGTCGATCTTGTAGGGGAGGCCGTTATGAGCGATCAGACGCAGTCGATGGTCAGCCGGCGTGGGTTCCTGCGTACGGTCGGAATCAGCGGCGGTGCGGGAGCGATGCTCGCCACGATGGGCGCCATGGGGCTGGCCCCCAGCGCGGCGGCGGTCACCCCGGCATTCCGGCCGCCGGAGCGGTCCGACTTCACTCTCACCGGGCGCTCGGGCGCCAGCGTGGTCGTGCTCGGCGGCGGCATCGCCGGGCTGACCACGGCGTACGAGCTGGGCAAGGCCGGTTACCACTGCACCATCCTGGAGGCGCGGCACCGCGTCGGTGGGCGGAACCTGACCATCCGGGGCGGCGACGTCGAGACGGACCTGGACGGACGCACCCAGCGGGCCGCCTTCTCCGACGGGGTCTACTTCAACGCCGGGCCGGGCCGGATCGCACAGTGGATGGTCACGATGGACTACTGCCGGGAACTCGGCGTGCCCATCGAGGTCTTCACCAACCAGAACGCCGACGCCTGGATCTACAACGAGTCCGCCGGGATGACCGCGCCGGTCCGGTACCGCACCGCCAAAGCCGACGTGTACGGCTACGTCTCGGAGCTGCTGGCGAAGGCCACCGACCAGGGCGCGCTGGACGCCCGGCTCAGCACCGAGGATCGCGACCGGCTGCTGTCGTTCCTGCAGAGCTTCGGCGCGATCGGCGGACGGACCAGCGACTGGGCGTACGCCGGGACCAACCGCCGCGGCTTCTCCGCGTATCCCGGCGCGGGCAACGACGTGGGGACCCCCCTCGGGGCGCTGCCGGCACTCTCCGACGTGTTCGCCAGCAACATCGGCAGGTACTTCTCCTTCGAGTTCGGCTACGACCAGGCCATGCTGATGTTCCAGCCGGTCGGCGGGATGGACCAGATCCCCCGAGCCCTGGCCCGTGCGGTGGGCCCGCACCGGATCCGACTCAACGCCGAGGTGACCGCGGTGACCGACCGGGGCAGCCGGGTCGAGGTGACCTACCGGCAGGGTGGCCGGCAGTCGCAGATCACCGCCGACTACTGCGTGGCGGCGCTGCCGCCGCACCTGATGGCCCGGGTACCGCACAATCTCGGCACTGCGGTGACCGCGGCCCTGGCCGACTTCCCGGTCACCGCCTCCGGCAAGATCGGCCTGGAATATCGCAGCCGCTGGTGGGAGACCGATCAGCGGATCTACGGCGGCATCACCGAGACCGACCTGGACCTGTCGCACATCTGGTACCCGTCCTACGGCTTCCACGGCAAGTGCGGCCTGGTGGTCGGCTACTACAACACCGGGGCGAACGCTCGGGCGTACAGCGCGCTCACCCCGGAGCAGCGTCGCGAGCGCGCGATCAGCCAGGGTGTGAAGATCCACGGCGACAAGTACCGCAGTGAGTTGGTCACGTCGTACTCCCACGCCTGGGACCGGACCCGCTACATCGAGGGCGCCTGGACCTCGCCCCGCTACGGCACGCCCGGCTACAACCTGCTGCTCCAGCCGGCCGGGCGGGTCTACTTCGCCGGGGACTGGCTCAGCCACGAGGTGGCCTGGCAGCACGGCGCGTTCGTGGCGGCGCGCTCGGCGGTCTCCGCGCTGCACCAGCGGGTGATGGCCGGCTGACCCGAGCTGTCCAGATCTTGGACAGTTTCCGTCATCCGCTGTCATCCGCTGACGGAAACTGTCCATGATTGACAGTGCGTCGCGGATCGCCCGGGTGGGTACCGGGGGTCGATGGACGTTGACAATGAGGAGCGTCGAGCCGCCGCCACCTCCGGGCGCCGTCCCGGGTGGCGACGATTCGTCGAGCGGGCGACCGGGTTGCAGCTGATGGCCGTCTACTGGGTGCCGGCGACGCTGCTCGTCGGGGTGCCGGTGCGGTGGCTCTTCGACCGGCAGGAGTCACTGGTCGAGGCCGTGCTGAGCGCCGCGCTGAACGCCGTCTGGATCGGCCCCGCGCTCTACCTGGGCCGGCGGGTGGCGGGCCAGCAGGACGCCCGGCGGGATCCCGAGGGGTACGCGCTGCGCCAGGCACTGCGCACCGGCACCGTGCCCGAGGACGGCGCGGTGCGGGCCGAGCTGCCCGGCCATCTGGCCGGGCAACGGCGGGCCACCTGGGCGGCGCTGCTGTCCATCCTGGGCATCTCCCTCGGGCTGATCCTGCTCGCTCTGCTCGCCGCCGGCAACGACGGCTTCGCGGTGATCTTCGGCGTGATCGCCGCCGTCAGCGTGGCCGTCGCCGCGCTCACCCTGACCCGGATCCGGCGGCTGGCAGCCCTGCTGGCCGTGCCCAACCCACCGGATACACCAGAATCGCGGGCCTAGGGCGGCTCGGTCGCCCGCCATGATCTTGCCGAACACGTAGTTGGCGGCGCGCTCCGGCGAAACCCACTGCCGCTGGTCGGTGCGGGTGCGCGAGGATGAGGCACCCCTTCCGACAGGAGCGCCGATGGCGACCGACCTGACCGCGCCGCGTACCGCCCGACCCGACGTCGCGTCGATCCAGCGGCGAACCCTGCGGCTGCTCTTCACCACCCAGATCATCGGCGGGATCGGCGTGACCATCGGCATCGCCGTGGGCGCGCTGCTGGCGGCCCGGATCGCCGGGACCGCGGTGGCCGGTGTCGCGCAGAGCGCCGGGGTGGTCGGCGCCGCGCTGCTCGCCGTCCCGGTCACCCGGATCATGGCGCGGCACGGTCGCCGGCCGGGCCTGGTGCTGGCGTACGCGGTGGGGGCCGTCGGCGGCCTGCTGGTGGTGGTGGCCGCGGCCACCCGCTGGGTGCCGCTGCTCTTCCTCGGCATGTTGCTCTTCGGCGGGGGCACCGCCGCGAACCTGCAGGCCCGCTACACGGCGGTGGATCTCGCCGAGCCGGCCCGCCGGGGGCGGCAGCTTTCCCTGATCGTCTGGGCCACCACCATCGGTGCGGTGGCCGCGCCGAACTTCGCCGCGCTGGCCGACCGGGTCACCAGCGGCTGGGGGCTGCCCCCGCTGGCTGGCCCGTTCGCGTTCAGCGCGGCGGCGTTCGTGCTGGCTGCCGTCGTACTCCTCGGGTTGCTCCGGCCCGACCCGCTGCTCACCGCGCGGCGGCTCGCGGCGGCCGAGGCGCCGTCCGCC
>NZ_JBEXHP010000113.1:0-17536 GCF_040607895.1 Micromonospora sp. NPDC005220 | reverse complement strand
CGGCGGCGTCGGTGCTGCGCTCCAGGCGGTCGGCGAGCGCCGCGGCGCGACGGAGCGTGTCGGCCCGGCGGCGCGGTGCAGCCGCCAGCTCAGCACCGCGTCGGCGGCCGTCTCGAAGCAGCCGGCGGGCAACGGAATCCGGTGGCGCAGGTGGTGGTACCCGCCGGGCAGCGGCCCGTGCCGGGTCGACCCCACCTCCGGGTACGTCAGCTCGGCCACGGTTCCCCCTCGACCTCGACCGGACACGGGTCAGGGTACGGGCGGCCCGGTCGGGTCGTCCGTACTCCGCCGGGAGCAGTGTGACACCGTCGTTCAGCGCCGTTCGTCCCTCCACAGTGGAGGACGGCTCGGCAGGGGTCAGGCGGCCTCGCGCAGGTCGGCCAGGGTGAGCGGGGTACACCGACGCAGCAGCTCCTCCAGCTCCGGCACCGAACCGACCTCGCCGAGCACGTTCCGGCCGCCGCCGAACCGCTCCGGGTAGCGGCGGGTCAGCCGGAAGCGGTAGCGGCCCCGGATCAGCTCGACGCTCACCCGCCACCGCCCGCAGCAGTCACAGACCCACTCGGACACCTCGCGAAAGTAGCTCTGACCTGGGCTTATTCGATTCGCCCGGTCGGGACGAGCGGCGCGTAGGCGGACACGCCGCCCCGATACTCGCGGTGATCTGCCTCACGACTGTCGGCACCGTCTGATTGACTGGTCGGCGTGGACCTGCCGATCAACCCGCCGGTCGAGCCGATGCTGGCCAAGAGCGTACCCAAGCTGCCCACCACCCCCGGGGTGACCTACGAGCCCAAGTGGGACGGGTTCCGGTGCATCGTGTTCCGGGACGGCGACGAGGTCGAGCTGGCCAGCCGGGGCGGCAAGTCGATGACCCGCTACTTCCCCGAGGTGGTCGAGCAGGCCCGCCGACAGCTGCCGGCGCGGTGCGCGGTCGACGGGGAGCTGATCGTGATTCGGCGGGACGGGCCGAGCGGCCAGCCCCGGCTGGATTTCGAGCTGCTGGCCCAGCGCGTGCACCCGGCCGCGTCCCGGGTGAAGATGCTGGCCGAGACCACCCCGGCCGACTTCGTCGCGTTCGACCTGCTGGCGATCGGTGACGAGGCGCTGCTCGACCAGCCCTACCCGCGCCGCCGGGCACGACTGGTCGAGGCGCTGGCCGGGGTGCGCCCACCGGTGCACGTCACCCAGGTCACCACCGATCCGGACACCGCGCGTCGCTGGTTCGACGTGTTCGAGGGCGCCGGGCTGGACGGTCTCATCGTCAAGCCGGCCGACCTGCCGTACGAGCCGGGCAAGCGACTGATGTTCAAGGTCAAGCACACCCGCACCGCGGACGCGGTGGTGGCCGGCTTCCGCTGGCACAAGTCCGGCCCGGTGGTGGGTTCGCTGCTGCTCGGCCTGTACGACGACGCCGGGGTCCTGCACCACGTGGGCGTGAGCGCGTCGTTCAGCATGGCCCGCCGCGCCGAGTTGCTCGACGAGCTGGCGCCCTATCGGGACACCGGCGGCGAGCACCCGTGGGTGCACGGCGACCACGAGCGCGGCCAACGGATCCCGGGTGGGGTCAGCCGGTGGACCGGCACGAAGAACCTGGAGTGGGAGCCGGTGCGCCCGGAGCTGGTGGTCGAGGTTGGCTACGACGCGATGGAGGGCGAACGGTTCCGGCACACCGCCCAGTTCGTTCGGTGGCGCCCCGACCGCGACCCCCGATCCTGCCGCTACGACCAGCTCGACCGGCCGATCCGCTTCGACGTGGACCAGGTGCTGCGCGGCGACCCGACGGCCACCGTGGACCGAGCCGCCGCCGGCTCGGCGTAGCCTGGCCGTCGACCCGATCCCGGAGGACCACGTGACCCGCACCGCCGACCAGCCTCGGATGGCGACCAGCCGCCGGGTCCGTCGCACTCTGGCCGCCTTCGGCGTCGCCGCGCTGCTCACCGCCGGCTGCACGCTGCCGGCGTTCGCGCCGCGCACCGAGGTGGAGGGCGAGGCCGCCCCGACCGGCAGCGCACCGACCTGGCGGCCCTGCCCGGAGGTGCCCGACGAGCTGGTCGGGCGGGGCGCACCGAACATGCGCTACGAGTGCACCCGGATCGCGGTGCCCCGCGACTGGGGCACCGGCGGCGGGGCGAGCGCCGGCCCGGGCGCCGGGCAGACCTTCGAGATCGCCCTGCTGCGCGCCCGGTCCACCAAGCAGCGCGACCGGGTGGGCTCGCTGGTGGTCAACCCGGGCGGTCCGGGCGGCTCCGGCGTCGACACCGCCGTCTACCTCTCCTTCGGCCCCCAGTTCGGCGGGCTGCCCACCTCGATCACCGAGCGTTTCGACATCGTCGGCTTCGACCCGCGCGGGGTGTCCCGGTCCAGCCCGGTGAAGTGCATCTCCGACGCCGACCTGGACGCCAGCTTCGGCTACGACCCGGACCCGGCGAGCCAGTCGGCATTCGATGGCTTTGTCGGCCTGAGCCAGCGGATCGGGCGCGGCTGCGGCGATCGTTACGGCGACCAGTTGCCGCTGTACGGCACCGAGCAGGCCGCCCGCGACATGGACGCGGTGCGCGCCGCCGTGGGCGACGAGAAGCTCACCTACCTGGGCTACTCGTACGGCACCCTGCTCGGCGCCACGTACGCCCAGCTCTACCCCCAGCGGGTGCGGGCGCTGGTGCTCGACGGCGCGGTCGACCCGCAGCAGCGGCTGATCGAGGGGTCGGAGAGCCAGGCCCGCGGCTTCGAACGGGCCTTCACCAACTTCACCCGCTGGTGCGCGGCGAACGCCGGCCGCTGCCCGATCGCTCCGGACGCCCGCGCCGCGGTCACCTCGGCCATCGACAAGGCGAAGGTCTCCCCGGTACGCGGCGCCGACGGGCGGGAGGCCACCGCCGGTTGGGTGTTCTACGCGGTCATCTCCTCGCTCTACACCGAGGCGGGCTGGCAGGAGCTCGCCCAGGCGATCGACAAGCTGGCCGAGGGCGACCCGAAGGACGTGTTCCGGCTCGCCGACGCGTACGCCGGCCGGGAGGACGACGGGCACTACTCGAACCTCTTCGACGCCAACCTGGCCATCAACTGCGCCGACGAGACGGAGAAGCCGAGCCGGGAGCAGATCCGCCAGTTGCAGTCCGAGTGGCGCGGGAAATACCCGCTGTTCGGGCCGGCGTTGGCGGTCGGCATGCTGAGCTGCGTGGAGTGGCCGGGCGGACGGGACCCGTACCCGACCGGGAAGGCGAACGGCGCGCCTCCGATCGTGGTGGTCGGCACCACCGGCGACCCGGCGACGCCGTACGAGCAGACCCCGCGGCTCGCGTCGATGCTGGGCGTCGGCCGGGTGCTGACCTGGGAGGGCGAGGGGCACACCGCCTACCCGCAGACGTCCTGCATCACCAACGCTGTCGACGCCTACCTGCTCGACCTGACGGTGCCCCGCGAGGGCCTGCGCTGCCCGCCCCGCTGACTGTGTGCCAGGCTCACCGCATGACCGACGTGATCTACCGGGAGGCGGTCCGGGCCGACCTGCCCGCCGTCATAGCCCTGCTCGCCGACGACGTCCTGGGCAAGGCCCGCGACTTCACCGCTGTCGACGAGGCCTACGAGAAGGCGTTCGCGGCCATCGACGCCGATCCGCGCAATCAGCTCATCGTGGCCGAGCAGAACGCCGAACTGGTCGGCTGTCTCCAGATCACCTACATCCCCGGCCTCGGTCGGCACGGCAGCGAGCGGTCCCTGATCGAGTCGGTCCGGGTCCGTTCCGACCGGCGCGGCCAGGGCCTGGGCCGGGACCTGATGGCGTGGGCGATCGACCAGGCCCGGCAGCGCGGTTGCGCGCTGGTGCAGCTCACCACCGACAAGACCCGCGAGGACGCGCACCGCTTCTACCTGGGCCTGGGCTTCGTGGCCAGTCACGAGGGCATGAAGCTCGCGCTCTGACCGGGGTCGGCGCCAGCTTCGCTGCCGCTGACACGGGCGCGTCGGCAACGACCGACGATGGGCGGCCGCGGGTATCGCTCAGCCGTCGACCAGGCGGCCGTCGCGCAGGACGAGCACCCGGTCGGCGAGGTCGATCAGGGCCGGGTCGTGCGTGGCCACCAGGGCCGTCATGCCGCGGGCGTGCACCACGGCGCGCAGCAGGTCCATGATGGACCGGCCGGTCTCCGAGTCGAGCTGGCCGGTGGGCTCGTCGGCGATGAGCAGGTCCGGTTCGTTGGCCAGCGCACGGGCCACCGCGACCCGCTGCTGCTGGCCGCCGGAGAGTTCGTACGGGCGCTGCGCGGCGTGCCCGCCCAGGCCGACCAGTTCCAGCAGCACCGCGACGCGCTCTTCCCGCTCCGCGGCCGGCACCTGCGCCAGCCGCAACGGCACGCCCACGTTCTCGGCGGCGGAGAGGATCGGCACCAGCCCGAAGGTCTGGAACACGAACCCGACCGTGCCCCGGCGCAGCCGCAGCAGCTCCGCCTCCCCGGCCGAGGTCACCTCGTGCCCGGCCACCACCACCTGACCGCTGTCCGGCCGGTCCAGCCCGCCGATCAGGTTCAGCAGCGTGGTCTTGCCGGCCCCGGAGCGACCGCGGATGGCGACCAACTCGCCCCGGTTGGCGGTGAACGAGACGTCCCGCACGGCGTGCACCGCGTGCTCACCCCGGCCGAAGGTCCGGCTGACCCCACTGACCCGGACCACCTCGTCGGGGTACGCCGCAGACGCACCGCCGGACCCGGCCGCGCCGGTCACCACCATGTTCTGCCGGCTCATGCCCGCGCTCCCCGCTCGTCCGTGGCCCGGTTGCCGGGCCGTACCTGCACATGGTCCGGCTCCAGGTCGAGCCGGACCCGCTCCTTCAGCGAGAGCGCGTCGACGAACGCCGCCGGCAACTGCATCCGACCGTTCCGGTCCAGCACCGCGTACTCCTCGCTGACCAGCTCGGTGTTGCCGTCCGCGTCGGTCCGGGCGGTCCGGCGTACCTCGGAGGCGGTCCGGCCGTCGCGGATCGCGACGGTCCGGCGGACCTGTGTGGCCACGGCGTGGTCGTGGGTGACGACCACGATGGTCACGCCCAGCTCGGCGTTGATGGTGCGCAGCGCCGCGAAGACCTCCGCGCCGGTCGCCTCGTCCAGCTCGCCGGTCGGCTCGTCGGCGAAGAGCACCTCCGGGTCGTTGGCCACCGCCACCGCCACCGCGACCCGCTGCTGCTCACCGCCGCTGAGCTGTCCCGGCCGCCGGTCGGCGCAGTAGCCCACCCCGACCAGGTCGAGCAGTTCCCGGGCCCGTTCCCGGCGGGCCTTGCGGCTGCGTTTGCCGGCCAACTGCATCGGCAGCTCGACGTTCTCCAGCGCGTTCAGGTACGGCAGCAGGTTGCGGCCGGTCTGCTGCCAGACGAACCCGACCAGCTGCCGCCGGTAGCTGAGCCGTCGCTTGGCGGAGAGCGAGAGCAGGTCGTAGTCGGCCACCCGGGCGATGCCGGCGGTCGGCGTGTCCAGGCCGGAGAGGATGTTGAGCAGTGTCGACTTGCCCGAACCGGAGGCACCGACGATCGCCACCAGCTCACCCCGGTCGATGACCAGGTCGAGCCCCTGCAGGGCGACCACCTCCACCCCCTCGGTCTTGAAGATGCGCACCAGGCCGTCGCAGACGATGTGCCCGCGGAGGCGGTCCTGCCCGCCGGCCCGCTCGGCAGCGCGTTGAGCGGCCCGTTGTTGCAGGGCGGCCAGGTCCGGCACCAGTGGAGTCTGGGCGGTTGCGGTCATCTCAGCTCTCCTCTCCGAGCCGAAGCACCTCTCCGAGGCGCAACCGGCGGTTGTTCACAGCCTCGACGGCGACCGCGAAGCCGAGGGCGATCGCCCCGAGCGCGAGCACCGCGGCGACCAGGCTGGGCTCGAAAGCCACCCGGACCGGCACACCACTGGTGAACGCGGACAGGCCGAGCACCGGGTTGAGCAGCAGGGGCAGCACCGCACCGACGAGCGCGCCGGTCAGCACCGACACCGCGACCAGCGGGGTCAACTCGACCAGCAGCAGCCCCCGCCACTGCCGGCGGGACAGGCCGAGGGTGCGCAGCCGGGACAGCACCTGGCCCCGCGAGCGCGCGCCGGCCAGCACGGTGAACGCGATGGCCAACAGCCCGAGCACTGTGCCGCCGGCGGCCCCGGCCACGAACCCGAAGGCCAGCACCCCGTTGGCCCCGCCCTCGCCAAGGTCCCGGCGGACGTCCGCCCGGGTGTCGACGGTGACCCCCAGCGACCGATCCCGACCGGCCACCGTGCCGTCCCGCTGGTAGCGCTCCTGCCCCTGGTCGCCGGCGACGCGCAGCGCCTCGGCGTCCAGCGAGTCCCCGGCGATCAGCAGGCTGGTCGGCACCGGGATGGTGGTACGCGTCGGCAGGGCCTGCCAGGGCAGGATCACGAACCGGCTGGCGTTGGCCGCCAGCAGCGGGAAACCGTCCTGGGTGCCGGCCACCCGGAACTCGTACCGCTGGCCCTGCACCGCGATGAAGGCGGAGTCGTCCAGCCCAGCCTTCCTGAGGTCGGCGGCGACCGCCGGTGAGACGATCGCCGGCAGTGGACCCGGGCCGGGACCAGCGGTGCGCAGCGCGGCCGGAACCGGGACGTCCACCTGGGATTCGCGGGCCACGGTGTCCAACCCTGAGCCGTCGACCAGCAGCACGTCCGTCGGCCCGATGAAGGCGTCGGTGCCGACCTCGTCGGACGCCAACCGCTCATCGTCCTCGTACAGCACCCGGGTCACGGCCCGGACCCCCGGCAGGCGGCCCAACTCGTCGACGGTGTCGGGTGCGAAGCGCTCCCCGCGGATCACCGCGTCGGCGGGCACGATCTGCGCGGCGGCCCGTTCCCGGCTCGCGTCGACGCCGGCTGCCACCACGGCGCAGAACGCCGCGGTGCCGATCGCCAGCACCACCACGACCAGCGGGGCGGCGACCGCCGCGCGGCCGGCGCGGGCCGTGCCGAGGAACGCCACGCTGCCCCGGGTCCGCGCGGCCAGGCGGCTGACCAGCAACAACGGCCAGGGGTACGCCCGCAGCGCCAGCACCGCCGCCGCGACCGCGAGGAGCACCGGCACCGACACGAGCAGTGGGTCCACCTCGCCGAGCGTCAGGCCCCGCCGGCGCAGCAGCACCGCGGCGAGCCCGGCCAGGAACAGCAGGGAGATCTCGACGGTGAGCCGACGGGCCGACGGGCGCACCCGGATCAGGTCCCGGCGCGCCGTCCCACCGGCCGGTACGGTCAGCGTCGCCACCGGCAGTGCCAGGGTGACCAGCACGGTCACCGCGATGACGTACGGCGTGGTCGGATCCGGGGCACCGGGGAACAGGGTGCCCAGCCACCAGCCCAGCGCGGCGGCGACCGGTACCACCAGCACCGACTCGGCGAGGCTGCGCCGGGCGCCGGCGGTGGCCCCGCCGCCACGGGCCCGCAGCAGCGCGAACTCCGAGCGACGCCGTCTGGTGGCGAGACTGGCCGCGAGCACGATGAGCCCCGCCAGGGTGGCCAGTACGCCGGCCGCGATCACCGCGAGCAGGGTCCGGACGGCATCGATCTGGGCGGCGAACGCGCGCAACGGGACGTCGACACCCTGGGCCAGCGTCAGGCCCTTCGGCTGGTTGCGCTGCATCACCTGCAGGCCGTCGATCAGCTGGTTCAACTCGCGTGCGTCGATCCGGTCGACGCCCAGCCGGTACCGCCAGTTGGACTGGATCGGCCAGCCCGCCGCGGCCCGCTTGTTGAGGGCCGACTGCGCGACGACGCCGACGATGACGAACGGCTCACCATCACCCTGCGGTTCGATGATCCGCAGCAGCGGTGGCAGCCCGTCCCAGATGCCGTTGGCGCGGTCGACCGGGCGGAACAGCCCGGCCACCACCAGCGGGGCGCCGTTGATGAGTCTGCCCTTGTCATCGGTGTCGCCGATGCGCAGTTGGCTGCCGGCCCGCAGGTTGAGCTTGCGGGCCACGTCGACGTCGAGCGCCACCTCGATCGGCCGGTCGGGAACGTACGTCTCGCTCGGCCACGCCCCCTCGACCAGGGTGCTCGCGCCCTGCACGTCGGGCATGGCCCGCAGGCCCAGGTCGACCAGCAGGTTGCGGGCCGCCAGGTCCGGTCCGGCCACGCGGACCCCCGCGGTCTCGACGCTGTACCACCGCTCGGTCACCGCCGAGCGCACCGGCGGCGGCATCTCCGCGGCCAGGGCGTCGAACCGTTCGGCGGCGTCGCCCATCGCCGTCCGCCGCGCCGTCGCGGGCTCAAGGCTGGTGGTGTACGAGAGGTCCCGGCGGGCGGCCGGCTCGCTGTTGAGTTGCGCTCGCAGCCCCTGTTCGGCGAGCCGGTTGACCAGCCGGGGCACACCACTGATCAGCAGCGTGACCACCAGGGTCAGTACCGCCAGCAGCAGGAACTGCCCCCCGTACGCCCGGACCCGCCGGACGGCCGCCCCGACGCTCATCGCTCTCCCCCGATTCGCAGCTGTACCGCCGCCACCCGCTGACGGATGCCGCTGGCGATGAACGCGCTGAAGGCGAGCGCCGCCAGCAGCAGACCGACCGCGGTCAGGCCGATGGGCACCCAGGGCAGCGCGAACGCCGCCGGGGGTGTCGGCCGGTCGGCGGCCGGGGTGAGGATGACCAGTGGGGCCATCGTCGCGCCGACCGCGGTGCCGAGCAACAGCCCGACGCCCACCCCGATGCCGGCGAGGAACGTCTGTTCGGCAAGCAGCGCCCGGACCATCAGCCGGGGCGTGGCGCCGAGGGTGTGCAGGACCGCGAACTCGCCGAGCCGGCGCCGCGCGGTGGCCCACACGTCCACCATCAGGCCGACCAGGGCGAGCAGCACCGCGCCGAGCGCGGCGGCGAGCATTCCGGTACGCGAGCCCTGCCAGTACGGGTCGTCGGCGGCCGCCTCGATGGCCGCCTCCCGGTTGAGCACTGTGACGCCCGGGAGTGCGCTGGCCGCCTGGGCGGCGGCGTTCGCGTCGGCGGCGCCGACCCACCATTCCGGTACGGGTCGCACCGCGCCGCTGCTCCGGATCATCGCGTCGACCGCGGCCGGCAGGTCCAGCAGGACGCCCTCCCCGGTGGTGGCCGGTACGGCGGCCACCTCGCCGACCAGGCGCACCGGCAGCGTCGCCCCGGAGAGGGTCAGGTCGACGGTGTCGCCGACGTGCAGGCTCAACGCATTGACGACACCGGGGGTCATCAGCACCGGTACGGGCTTGTTCTCTCCGCCCGCCACGACAGCGAACCGGCTGGGCGGCTGGTACGCGAACTGCCCGCCGGGAATCACCTCGACCGCGCGGACCGCGGCGAACCCGGTGCCGGTGGTCCGCACCGGCGTGGACTCCTGCCCCGGGGCGGTCATGGCCCAGTCGCCGCCCAGTTCGGCCGGTTGTGTCGTGCCGTCGGCCTTGATGACCGTCAGCCCGTCCAGCTGGAGCCGGTAGGAGTTGCCGGCGGCCAGCCCACCGTCGGCCTCGAAGCCGGCCAGCCGCAGCCGCCGCTCGCCCAGGTCGGGCAGTTGCGCGCTGAACGTGGTGGCCCGGCCGTCGCCGTCGGCGTTGGCCGCCGGTAGCCGCAGGGCGAGGCCGTCGGGGGTGGTGACCAGCAGCGTCACAGCGACCTTCACCGGTCGGGCGGCGTTGCTCACCGGGGTACGGATGGTGCCGGTGATCGCACGGGCCCCGACGGGCAGTTCGACGCCGGCGGGCTCTCCCCGCGCGCCGACCATCCTCCGGTACTGCTCCGCGGCCGATCCGTCGCCGAGGCGGTCGGCGAACCGGACGACACCCGGGGCGTTGGCCGGGTCGACGGCGATCGCGGTCGCCGCCAGGTTCTCCCTCCCGACCCGGATCTCGTCCCGCCACGCCGGCAGCACCCGGTTCACTGTCGGCAGCGCGGCGAGTTCACCGGCCCGGGTCGGCGGGGCGCCGCCGGCCCGTTCGGTCACCCGGAGGTCGGCGCCGACGGTGTGCCCGGCCTGCTCGACCTGGGACCGCTCGCCGGTGCTGATCAGGGACCAGGCCAGGGTGCTGCCTCCGACGGCGAGGGCGAGCAGCAGGACCGGGCCGGCGTGCGGACGCCGGCCGGCCTGCCACATGCCGAACATGGTGGCGGTCCAGGGACGTCGGTCGACGAACCGCTCCGCGAACCGGGTGAGCGGCGGGAGCACCCGCAGCGCCAGCACCGCACCGGCCAGCACGCCGAGCGTCGGTGCGGCGACCAGCAGCGGGTCGAGCCCGAGCCGACCGCCCGAGCCGGCCAGCGGGGAGGCGTACCGGCGCAGCTGCACCCAGGCGAGCACGGCGAGCGCCACGAGCACCAGGTCGACGCTGGCGCGTTGGACGCTCGCCGCCCGGTTCGGCCGGGAGCGGGCCGCCATGTCGGCGACGTACGTCCCGGCGCCGCGCAGCGCCGGAAGGACCATGGCGACGAGGCAGCCGGCGGCCGTGGCCGCTGCCGCCGCCCAGACCAGTGTGGTGTTGCCGCCGGCGGTGGAGAGGTCACCGGACCCGCCGGGTCGGATGTGTCGCAGCGCCTCGCTGGCGATCAGCGGGCCGAGCACGGCTGCCGGGGCGACCACCAGGGTCGCCTCCCGGGCGGCCAGGCCGGCCAACTGCCGACGAGCGGCGCCGCGGGCGCGCAGCAGCGCGGTCTGTGGGCGGCGGTCCTCGTGCAACAGCGCGGCGACCAGCACCAGCGCGTACCCGCCGAGCACCAGGATGAGCAGCAGCGGGGTGGCCAGCGACGAGCGACCCACCAGGTCGGCGCGGGCGATCCGGTCCAGCAACTGCGGCATCTTCGTCACCGCCTGTCCGGAGCTGCCCAGCTGGGCGGCCTCGGGTACGGCCGAGACGGCCTCGGTGAGGGCTTTCCGAACGGCGGGCAGGTCGGCGGTGTCGACGCCACCGAGGTCCGGCTGAGCCAGCCAGGACGCCGACACCGAGCCGGGGAAGGTGGCCGCGAAGTCGGCCGGGTCGAGTGTGAACGGCCCGTACGAGGTGCCGGAACCGGCACTGCCCGCCCCCACACCCGGGGCCAGCAGCCAGTACGCGTCCGTCGGGTCGCGGGGCCGCCAGGTGCCGGCG
This sequence comes from Micromonospora sp. NPDC005220, assembly GCF_040607895.1. Classification (NCBI taxonomy): domain Bacteria; kingdom Bacillati; phylum Actinomycetota; class Actinomycetes; order Micromonosporales; family Micromonosporaceae; genus Micromonospora; species Micromonospora sp. NPDC005220. The sequence continues at coordinate 6,457 of NZ_JBEXHP010000113.1, read as the reverse complement.
AGCACGAGCTCTCCCCGTCGTTCGGTGGCCCGGTCGCGCACCGGGACGCGTTCGCCGACGGTCAGGCCGAGGGCGCCGGCGACCCGCTCGGGCAGGCTCACCTGGACGGGGGTCGCCCCGGGGCGGGGCCAGGCTCCGCTGGTCAGCTCCGCGTGGCCGGCGAGGTCGGCGAGCGTGGCCAGGTTCGCGAAGACCGGTTCGTCGGCCGTACGCGGGATCTGCCCGAGGTCGCCGGTCAGTTCCCGGCCGGTGCCGTAACGGGCGGCGGTGACGTTGACCGGGACGCCGCCGAGCCCGGTGGCGAACTCGGCTCGGACCGCCTTGTCCCGGCTCGCGAACTCGGTCGCGTCCCGCCCACCGGAGCCACTGACCAGGAGGCCGCGCTCCTCGGCGGGCGAGGCGGCAATCAGGGCCCGCTGCCCGGCGTCCACCGCCCGACGGTTGTAGTCGGACAGCCCGGTGACCAACGCGACGGCGACGAGGGCAGCGATCACCGCCGCGACCAGCAACCCTCGCGCCTCGCGGGCCCGCCTCCACACCAGCTTCATCCGACGCCTCCCCTGGCCCTGGCAGGCCGACGACCTCAAGACAGGCCACCCACCGGGAAAGGTTCGCGCCCGTTACATGATCGTTATTAGGAGAGGGGCAGCTCGGGCCGGCCAGCGCGCCGGGGCGACCAACTGCCGCCCCGAAGGTTGCGGGTGCCGGCGACGGTCAACGTGGGTGTCCGGTCACGAGAGCGTCGGACCGGGTGCCGGCTTCGCCTTCTGGGGGTAGAACGTCTCGTGCCGGGCCAGCATGGCGACGAACTCGCCGATCTTCCGTTCGCGGGTCTCCACCCGTTTGACAGCGTTGAGACGGTGGATGAGCGCGAACCGATTGGCCTTGGTGAGCACGTCGAACATGGCCTGGGCGGCGGGCTCGGCGGCGATGGCGGCCAGGAGGTCTTCCGGCACCTCCGCCTCCGACGGCGGCGCGTAGGCGGCGGCCCACCGCCCGTCCGCCTGCGCGGCCTCCACCGCGGCGCGACCCGCCGGCAACATCCGCCCCTGCTCCTCCAACCGGGCAACGTTGGCGACGTTGCGTTGGGACCAGGAACTACGGGACCGGCGTGGGGTGAACCGGATCCAGGACGACTCCTCGTCCCGCTTGCGGGCCTGCCCGTCGATCCAGCCGAAGCACAGGGCCTCGTCGACCGCCTGCTGCCAGGTCAGCGTCGTGACCGTGCCACCCTTCCTGGTCAGCGCCAGCCAGATGCCGGGCGACGTGGCGTGGTTGGCCGACAACCAGGCGCGTAACGCGTCGGCGTCCGCGACGACCAACTCGGCCAGCTCGGTGCTCGTCATGCTGGCAAGCTATCCGCCGGGTCCGACAGCCGGTGACCTCCGTGGGATTCGATCAACGCGTCCACCACGGCGGCAGCGTCGGCGTCCGCCACGTCCGATGGATACTCCGGCAGCAGGTCGTCCCAGGCGATCAGCCACGACCCGAACAACTGAGCCTGCCCCTCGGGCCGAGCGAAGAACCAGACATGCAGGTGAGCGCCGCCATCCCCGAAGCGGTAGACGTGCGCCCGCGAGACGTGCGGCAGCGCCTGCATGTGGCGAACGATCCGGGTGCTCAACAGCCCAAGTTCGGCGGCAAGTTCGTCAGGGAGGTCCGCCATGTCGTGGTGAGCGAGCGGCAACAGCATGAGCGCCAGCGGGACGCCCACGCCCGGGATTCGGATCAACCGCCAACGCTCGTTGAACCAAATCCCTTCGTCCCGGTTGCGGCAGGTGTCGCAGTCCGCCGGGTCCTCGCCGTGCCGCGCCGGCTCCGGCAGCACCGGAGGTCGCAGCGCCGACACTCGAAGTCCGTCCGGCTCGAACGGACTGATCTCCCACCCGGTCGTCCGCGCCAAGGGAAGGCGGCGCTCGTCGTCCGCGGCAGCGACCGCGCGGTCGTAGAACTCGTCCGGTGGTAAGGCCATGCGGCACAGACTAGTACGACAAGATCCACATTGGTCGACGACAGATCGTCACTGAGCGGCAGGCCAGCCAAAGGCCCACCCCACACCCTCAGTCGCTTTCCCGTTTGGGTCGATGCCGTTCGGCCTACGTTCGTCGGTGGTAGTGGTTGCGGCGCGGGAGCTGGTCGGGGTCGAGCCAGGCCGGCGGTACGAACTCGGGGTGGCCGTCGTCGCCGAGCCGGACGGTCCAGTCGGCCTGGTGGACGTGCCGGTGGTGGTGGCCGCAGAGCAACACCGCGTTGTCGAGGCTGCTCGGGCCCCCGTCGGCCCAGTGCCGGATGTGGTGGGCGGCGCACCAGCGCGGCGGCCGGTCGCAGCCGGGGAAGGCGCACCCGCCGTCGCGCAGCACCAGCGCTCGTCGCAGCGGCCCCGTGATCAGGCGGCGTTGCCGGCCCGCGTCGAGCACCTGCCCGGCGCCGCCGAGCACGGCGGGCAGGACGGCGGCGTCGCAGGCGAGCCGGCGCACCGTGTCGGGGGTGAGCCGCAGACCGACGTCGAGGGTGCCGGCGCCCAACTGCCGCGTCAGCCCGTCGTAGTCGGTGGTCACGACAAGCTGGGCCGGGTCGCCGCCGTGCTCGGGCAGCTCACCGGTGCGCAGTGCCAGCCGACACACGTCCGCGAGGGCGTCGTGACGGCGCTGCCCGGCGCAGCGGCCGTCGTCAGGCCCGGCGGGTGCGCTGAGCGGGTCGATGACGGCGCGCAGCAACGCGGCGGCCTCCGCGTCGAGGGTGCCACTGAGCCGCAGCCGCCCGCCGGTCTGCTCGGAGATGGTGACGTGTCGGTCGCGGGCGGCCCGAGCGGCCTCGGCTGCCAGGGCCGCCGCGGCGGCGGCGTCGGCAAGGTCGGGGGCGACGTGGTCGAGAATCCGGCCGCCCATCCGGCGCAGCAACAACGGGTCGAACTGCGCCGCCCACTCGACCAGCATGCCGACGGCCTTGTCGGCCACCTCGACGCCCGCCGACGCCGTCACGGTGGCGGCCGTGTCGGCGATGACCCGGGCCTGCTCCAGGCTGACCGCCCCGGTCGCCAGGGCTTCACGCACGGCGGACGGGGCCACGTCGAGCGAGGCGGCGAGACCGACCAGCCGACGCGCGGCAGAGACATCGAGTCGCAGGCGGTGGCGCAACCACACGGCCGTCGACGAGGCGCCCTGCGCGACCGCGGTGCCCCGACCGTCCAACTCTCGCACGACCGCCAACTGCACCGACGCCAGCCGCTGCTGAAGCCGGTGGGTGGCGTCGAGCGCCGCGATCAGATCGTGCTCGGAGAAGGCCCAGGCCGGGGCGTCGGCGCAGGTCGCCACCGCACTCTCCGCCCGCGCCAACTCATCGATCACCAGCAAATTCTAGAACAGGCGTACGACAGAATCCCCGACGTTACTTTCGTCTGGAGTCGGATAATCTGAAGCCATACGATCAACCAAGGACATCGCTTCCTGCCCCTGCCCCGTGAGCGGACGCCCTCCCCGAGGCGACCCCGCCGGTCGACATGGCGATCTACCAGCTCCCCACGGGCACCTACGAGACGCGAGCGGCGTTTGCCGTTCGGGGCGGCTCCTTCCGTGACAAGCGGCAGTTCGCCGCCACCGCCATCCTCGTGCGGCACCCGAATGGCGATCTCCTCATCGATGCCGGCTTCGGAGCGAATGTCGCCGCGCACCTCGCCATGCAGCCCCGGTTCGCCCGCGCCCCCTTCCAGGTGACCCGGACGGTGAGCGAGCAACTCGACGACAGTGGTTACGACCGCGGCAGGCTCAGCGGAGTTGTCCTGACCCACTCGCACTGGGACCACGCGAGTGGCCTGGACTCGCTCGACCTCCCGGTCTGGATGAACAGGGGCGAACTGGAGTACGCCGCCAGCGACGGTGACGGCAAGGTCTTCCGCGCCGTCTCGCCCGGCCACGAGATCCGCGAGTACGCCTTCGACGGCCCCGCGTACCTCGGCTTTCCCGCGAGCTTCGACGTCCACGGTGATGGTTCGCTGGTGCTGGCGCTGGCCGGAGGCCACACGACGGGATCCGTTGTCGCGTTCGTGACGCTCCCCTCGGGCAAGCGTTACGCGTTCATCGGCGACCTGACCTGGCAACTGGACGGGATCCAGCGGAGACAGGAACGTCCGTGGCTACTGCGTGCTCTCGCCGACAGCGACGCCGAACAGGTGCGACAGGGCATCCTGCGGTCGGCCGCGTTGACCGAGCTGATGCAGGTGGTTCCCGCCCACGACCTGCGCGCCTACCGGGGAATTCCACTCCTTGAGGCGGCGCCGCGATGACTGACGGACCAGCGCCATCACTCGACTCCGAGATCACCTGGCTGCTGCATCGCGCCGCCCAACGAATGCACGTGGTGACCGGCGAGCAGGCCGAGAAGCATGGCCTGCACCTGCGCGACTACATCGTGTTGAGCGCGCTCGACAAGACACCCGGGCTGACCCAGGTCGAGTTGGCCAGAGCGCTCGGGCTCGACAAGACCACGCTCATGACCCAACTGGATCGACTCGAACGCGACAATCTCGTCGTCCGCCACGCCGATCCGAATGACCGCCGGCGACGCATTCCGGAAATCACCTCGGCTGGTGACGAGGTACGGGCGGAGGTCGCCCGTGCCAGCGACGAGGCGGAGCGGAACGCGATGGCCGGCTTCACCCAGGCCGAGGTCGCCATGTTCCGGCGCATGCTGTTCGCGATCATCGGCACAACCGTGGACCCTGGGTCCTGCCTGTGATGCCCGGCGACCGCAGGGCGGCGCTCAGACGCTCTCCTCCTCGGCGGTGCGCTTGGCGCGGCTCGGCTGCACCCGCTTCGGCTCGCCGGGCATCTTCGGGTGGTCCGGCGGGTACGGCAGGTCGCCCTGGCCGGCGGCGGCGTCGCGCTCGGCCCACTCCAGCAGCGGGGTGATGTCCCACGGCGCGTCGTCGATGCCGGCGTGCGGATCACCGCGCTCGGCGAGCCGGGCCGGCACGGTACGCAGGTCGAAGTCGTCCGGGTCGACGTCGGGTAGCTCGTCCCAGGTGACCGGGGTCGAGACGGTGGCCCGCGCGTTGGCCCGCAGCGAGTACGCGCAGGCGATCGTCCGGTCGCGCGCCATCTGGTTGAAGTCGACGAAGACCCGGGTGCCGCGCTCCTCCTTCCACCAGGCGGTGGTGACCAGGTCGGGGTTGCGCCGCTCCACCTCCCGGGCCAGCGCGATGGTGGCCCGGCGCACCTCGGTGAACGTCCAGCGGGGTTGGATGCGCAGGTAGACGTGCACGCCCCGGCCGCCGGAGGTCTTCGGCCAGCCGGTCGCGCCCAGCTCGTCGAGGAGCGCGCGGACCTCGCCGGCGGCCCGCGCCGCGTCGGCGAAGTCGGTGCCGGGCTGCGGGTCCAGGTCGATGCGCAGCTCGTCGGGGCGGTCGACGGCGGCGGCCCGCACGGGCCACGGGTGGAAGACGATGGTGCCCATCTGCGCCGCCCAGGCCACGTGCGCCAGGTCGGACGGGCAGAGCTCCGCGGCCGTCCGACCGCTCGGGAAGGTGATCTGCGCGGTGGTCACCCAGGGCGGCACCCCACGGGTGGGCACCCGCTTCTGGAAGAACGCCTCGCCCTCGACGCCCTCGGGGAAGCGTTGCAGGGTGGTGGGCCGGTCCCGCAGGGCGCGCATGATCCCGTCGCCGACCGCGAGGTAGTAGTGAAAGACGTCCGCCTTGGTGAACCCCCGTTGCGGAAAGATCACCCGATCCGGACTGCTCAGCCTGACGGTGTGCCCGGCCACCTCGACCTCGGCGGCCGCAGCCTTGGTGCCACCCATCCCGCGACCCTATGCCACACCCCCGACGTCCGACGTACCGTTGGCGGGTGAGTCTTGACGACAACGAGCTGCCCCGTACCGACGAAGAGTGGCGGGTCCGACTGACCCCCGAGGAGTTCCACGTCCTGCGGGAGGCCGGCACCGAACGCCCGTGGACGGGCGAGTACGTGGACACGAAGACCCAGGGGGTCTACCACTGCCGCGCCTGCGGGCTGGAGCTGTTCTCCAGCGACACCAAGTTCGACTCGCACTGTGGCTGGCCGAGCTTCGACGACGCCATCCCGGGCCGGGTCAAGGAGATCGAGGACCGCAGCCTCGGCATGGCCCGTACGGAGATCCGCTGCGCCCGCTGCGACAGTCACCTCGGGCACGTCTTCCACGGCGAGGGCTTCACCCCGAAGGACACCCGGCACTGCGTCAACTCGGTCTCCATCAAGCTGGAACCCCGCTGACCGAAGAGCCCCTCACGGCGTACCCCTGAGCAGCTCGACCTCGGCGGTCCGGGACTGCTCGATCCGCCGGGCCAGCTCGCGGACCCGCTCGTTGCGGCCGACGCCGACGTGGGACCGCTGCTGGCTCTGTTCATCGCGGGGCCGCTGCCGGGCATGGTGATCCGGCCGCTGGCGTCGGTGACCGAGGTGGCGGTGCTGGCCACCCTGGT
>NZ_JBEXHP010000112.1:0-17834 GCF_040607895.1 Micromonospora sp. NPDC005220 | reverse complement strand
CGCGCGGGAGGCCGCGGCGGCGCTGACCGCGCTGGATGACGAGCTGACCGTGCTGACCGGGGTGCGCGCGCCGGGCGGGGTGACCGCTGTGGCACGCGCGGTCGCCGCGGCGCGGGCCGACGCCGAGGCGGCGGCAACCGCGGTGTCGCTGGCCGAGGAGCGGGAGGAGAAGCTGCGCGGCGAGCTGGCCGCCGCCGGTGACGAGAGCGCACTGCGACTGCAACTGCGGGCGTACGACGACCGGGACCGGCTCTCCGGCGAGGCGGACACGGTCCGGGCGGCGGTGCGCGCGGCGAACGACGGGCACGCCGCGGCGGTGGCGGCCCTGGCCGCCGCCCGCGTGGTCGCCGAGCGGGCCGACGCCGAGCTGGAGGCGGCCTTCCGGGCGCACGAGGAGGCGAAGGCCACCGACCTGGCGGTGAGCCTGCGGGTGCACCTGCATGCCGGCGCGGCGTGCCCGGTGTGTGAGCAGCCGGTGGCCGAGGTGCCGGCGGTGCCGGCCGATTCGGCGGTGGCGGCCGCGACGGCGGCGGGCAAGGCCGCGCGGGCCGCGACCACTGCCGCGCAGGCGACTGTGCAGGAGCGGGACACAGCGGCGCGTGAGCTGGAGCGGCTGCTGGTGCAGGCGCGAGCCCGGCAGGAGCAGGTGGAGGCCCGGCTGGCCGAGCTGGACGGGCAGCTCACCGGGGCGGCCGAGCCGGCCGTGTTGCGCCGGGAGTTGGCCGAGCACGCCCGGTTGCGGCGGGCGCTGGAGGAGGCGGCGACGGCGGTTCGGGCCGGCCGTGAGGCCGCCCGGCAGGCCCGGGTCGCTGTGGATGCCGCGGAGGAGCGGCTGCGCGCGGCCTGGCGGGCCTTCGACACCGCCCGTGACGGGTTGGCCCGGTTCGGCCCGCCGGTGACCGACCGGGACGACGTGGCGGGCGCGTGGGCGGCGCTGACCGGCTGGGCGACCACCGAGGCGGACCGCCGCCGTGCCGACCGGGCCGGTCGGGCCGCCGCAGTGGCGGAGGCCGAGTCGGTGGCCGACGGGGTGCAGCGGGCCATCGCGGCCATCTTCGCCGCCGCCGACGTGCCGGTCGGGGACGACCCGGTGCACGCGGCGACGGTGGCGGTGGAGCGGGCCGACGCCGACCGGCGGCGGCTGTACGAGCGTCGCGAGCAGGCCGGCACGTTGCGCGAGCAGCGGGCGGGGCACGAGCGGGAGGCGCAGGTGGCGCGCGCGCTCGCCGGGCACCTGCGGGCCAACAACTTCGAGCGGTGGTTGCTGGCCGAGGCGTTGGACCTGCTTGTCGACGGCGCGTCGGGGATCCTGCGGGAGCTTTCCTCCGGCCAGTACGAGCTGGTGCACGACAAGGGCGAGTTCGTGGTGGTCGACCACCACGACGCGGGGCTGCGTCGGGGCGTGCGCACCCTCTCCGGCGGAGAGACGTTCCAGGCGTCGTTGGCGTTGGCGTTGGCGCTCTCCGAGCAGTTGGCCGGGATGTCCACCACCGCGGCCAGCCTGGAGTCGATCGTCCTGGACGAGGGTTTCGGCACGCTCGACGCCGCCACCCTGGACACGGTGGCGGCGACCCTGGAGAACCTGGCGGCCCGGGGCGATCGGATGGTCGGCGTGGTCACCCACGTGCCGGCGTTGGCCGAACGCATCCCGGTCCGCTTCGAGGTGCGCAAGGATGCGCGTTCGTCGCGGATCGAACGGACTGGCCGGTGAGCGACGCCGCGTTCTTCGTGGATTCGTGGGATCCGGCGTACGGGGCGTCGTTCGAGGCGTCCGCCGCCGGGCCGGCCGCGCCGAGCAGCGCCCAGGTCGACGCGGACGTGGAGCTGCCCGCCGTGGACTGGCGGGCCATCGGGGTACGCCCCGGGGTGCGGGCACCGGACGTGGTGTTGCTGGTCGACGGGGTTCGCCGGATCGACGCGAGCATCTGGACGGCCGAGACCGACGGGGGGTCGTTCCCCGGGTTGGCCGCCTCGTACGCGGCCGGGGTGGTTCGGTGTGACCTGGGTCGGGGTGCGGCGCAGTTGGCGGGCACCCGGGTTGGTCGGGGCCTGTTCACCGCGAGCCCGTCGGCGCAGGATGTGGTGGCGGGCGCGATCCGTTACCCGGTGCACCGGGTGGGTGGCACTGGTGAGCTGGCGAAGCTGCCGGCCGCCGTGCAGGGCCCGCTGACCGCGTTGGAGGTGGCGGTCTCCGACGCCGCCCGGGTCGACGGTGACCTGCTGGTGGTGGACGGCCCGCTGCGCAGTCGCCGGCAGCTGCCGCGCACCCTGGGCTACATCAAGACCCAGCACAGTCAGTATCTGGACGCTCGGCTGACCGCGGTGGTGACCGGGATGGCGTCGGGTGAGCGCTCCCCGGTGTTCCGGCTCGGCACCGCCTGGGGTGGTTGGTCGTGGTATTTGCGGCTGCCGGTGGCGGTCGGCGCGCCGTGGGCGGGCATCGTCCGGGTGGAGTGCTCCGCCGACCTGCCCGTCGAGGCGGCGATCGAGCTGGCCGACCTGTCGCTGGTGACCCTGCCGCGCTTCGCCTCCACCCCGTACAAGGATCCGCGGGCCCCGCAGAATTTGATCCCGATCGCCGGGCTGGAGCGCCGACTGCGGGCCCTGCTCGGCGATTCCCGGCTGCTGCACCGCGCGTTGACCACTGCGGCCCGCGCCGCCCGTTGAGCACGGATACTGGTTCCGGTGGGGCGTAAACGGGCGGGTGACCGGGTGGTCGAGCAGGTGGACACCGGGTTGGCGGAGCTGGTGCCGGATCCGGACCGGGCCGGCTCGTGGACGCTGCTGTTGGACGGCGCGCCGCAGTCGCACGTCGACCTGACCGACCCGACCCACCTGGAGTTCGAGTACGTGCGGCGGCTGGCGGCGGCCGTGGATCTGATCGCGCCGGCCGGTGAGCCGCTGCGGGTGCTGCATCTGGGTGGTGGCGCCCTGACCCTGCCCCGGTACGTCTCCGCGACCCGACCCGGGTCGACCCAGCGGGTGTCCGAGGTGGACGGCGCGTTGGTGGAGTTGGTCCGGCGGGCGTTGCCGTGGCCGTCCGACGCCCGGCTGCGGGTCCGGGTGGAGGACGCCCGGGCGGTGCTGGCGTCGACCCGGGAGGCCAGTTACGACGTGGTGGTCGCCGACGTGTTCGCGGGTGCGCGTACCCCGGCGCACCTCACGTCGGTGGAGTACGCGGCCGAGGTGGCCCGGGTGCTCCGTCCGGCCGGTTGGTATCTGGCGAACCTGGCCGACGGCCCGCCGTTGCGGCACGCCCGTGGGCAGGTCGCCACGGTCCGGTCGGTGCTGCCGCAGGCCTGCCTGGTCGGGGACGCGGCGGTGCTGCGCGGGCGCCGGTACGGCAACCTGGTGCTGGTTGCCGGGCGGTCCACCCCGCCGGTGCCGGAGCTGACCAGACGCGCCGCCGGCGACTGGTTCCCCGGCCGGGTGGTGGCCGGCGACGAGCTGGATCGCTTCGCGGGTGGCGCGCCTGTCGTGCGGGACGCCGACGCGACCGGCTCCGATCCGCCCCCGCCGGGGCTGTTCTCGGTCCGCCGCTGACCGTCCACTCGACGGGCGGCGCGGAAGTTTTTTCGCCGTTTGTTGATCCGCTGGGACCGGTGCTGCGTACCACCGGGCGGCCCGCCTCGTGGGCCGGTGTTGGTCACGAACATCCCGGAGGTCTGCATGCACGCGGTGGCGGCCGGTTGGCATGGTGACGCGGTCCGCGCTGACTGGTTGTCGGCGCGACCCACGTCACGGTCAACTTCGTCTGCCCGGGGGGTCGACGCGCGCGGGACATCTCGCCAGAATGGTCCGGTGACGCCGCGACCGGCGCCCGGGCGCCATCAGGCGACGTCAACCGAGGCCAGCCACTCCGACCAGTTGATCCGTCAGCTCTACGCCGAGCACGCCGGTCCGTTGCTGATGTTCGTCATGCGCCTCACCGGGGGGGACCGGCAGCGCGCCGAGGACATCGTCCAGGAGACGCTGCTGCGGGCCTGGCGCAACGCGCACCGCCTGGGCACGCAGGGGCAGGGGTCGTTGCGGCCGTGGTTGGTCACGGTGGCCCGTCGCATCGCCATCGACGAGCACCGCAGCCAGGAGGCCCGGCCGCCGGAGACGTACGACCGGGACCTCACCGCGTTCGCCGAGGCGGACAGCACCGACCGGGTGCTACGCACCATGACGGTGGCGGACGCGCTGCGTACGCTCAGTCAGTCGCACCGGGAGATCCTGATCTCGACGTACTTTCGGGGGCGGACGGTGCCGGAGGCGGCCGAGGAGTTGGGCCTGCCTCTCGGCACCGCCAAGTCGAGGGTCTACTACGCGCTGCGCGCGCTGCGCACGGCTCTGCAGGAGCGGGGGGTGACAGAATGAGCCGGCCGGACCACATGGACGTCGCGGCGTACGCGCTCGGTGTGCTCGACGAGCAGGACACTGAGCGGTTCGAGGAGCATCTTGCCACCTGCTGGGCGTGCGCGGCCGAGTTGGAGACGCTGGTGCCGGTGGTCGGGCTGCTCTCCGACATCGACGGCGAGACGATGATGGCGCTGGAGCAGACGGCGACCGACCCGGCATTGCTGGACCGGACGCTCGGCGCGGTCCGGGCCGACCGGCGGCGTACCCGGTTTCGTCAGATGCTCGCGACGGCCGCCGCGGTGGTGGTCTTCGGCGGTCTGAGCGGGTACGGCTTCGTCAGCGTGACCGGCAACGAGCAGCCGCCGGGGGTGCTCGCCGAGTCGACGCCGAGCGCGCCCAACGACCCGCCGACGAGCGTGCCGACGGCCGCGCCGAGCGGCCCGGGTGTGGGCGGCACCGAGGTGGAGGGCGACCAGGTCGAGGCGACCGACCCGACCACCGGTGTGCAGACCACCATGTTCCTGGTGACCAAGGACTACGGCACCCGGATCAATTTCAGCCTGCGGAAACTGCCCGGCCCGCGCATCTGCCGCCTGGTGGTGGTGCGCAAGAACGCCAGCACCGAGGTCATCTCGACCTGGTCGGTGCCGGAAGGTGGCTACGGCACCAACACCCGACCGCAGGGTCTCGAGCTGAGTGCCTCGACGTCGGCTCTGTCGAAGGACATCAAGCAGCTCCAGGTGCAGTCGGTGGATGCCAACGGTGTGGCGAGTCCGCTGGTCACCGTACCCCTGTAAGCGCGCCTGCCGCATCGGCGCCGGTCATTTCCACAATGACCGGCGCCGATCTGTCGTTGCGGGAAGCTCCCTCACGCGCAGGCGTACGCATCGCGACCGGAAACGGTTCAATCGGTTTACGTGAAATTGACCACTGTTACTACTTCAACCTTGACAGCCCGCCCGCCGTACCTATGGGTGAACTGTCAAGAATGAGGAGGGCACGTGGCACAGATGAAGCGGACCGTCATCGTCGCGAGCGCGATGGTCGCACTAACGGCCTGCGCTCCCGCGGGTTACGACGGGGCGAACTCGAGCGCGGCCGAGCCGGTCGCCGTCGCCGCGGCCGAACCCACCGCGACGGTTGAACCTGAGGCCTCGGCTTCTGCGGAGGCGCCCGCCGCCGACGCCCCGGCCGCCGACGCCCCGCCCGCGAACGTCGACCTGACCGAGAAGTTGGTCGGTAAGAGCGTCGCCCGGATGGGCAAGGTGGTCACCGACCAGGACGGCTGGATCCTGTACCGCTTCGACAAGGACACCGCCGACCCGCCGTCGTCGAACTGTGTCGACAAGTGCGCCGAGGTGTGGCCCCCGGCGCTGACCGACGGCAACCCGGAGCTCACCGGCGTCTCGGACGACAAGGTCAGCAGCGTCACCCGGCAGGACGGCACCCGTCAGCTCACCGTCGGCGGCTGGCCGGTCTACCGCTACATCGGCGACAAGAAGCCCGGCCAGTGGAAGGGCCAGGCGGTCGGTGGCACCTGGTTCGTGGTCCAGCCGGACGGCAAGAAGAACCTGAGCTGCCTGCCCAAGGGCACGCCGAAGGCGGTCGCACCGCCGGCGGACAGCGGCTCGAACGACGCCGGCGGCTCGGGCTACTCGTACTGAGCCTGGTCGCCCGCGAGGGCACGGTGGTCGGTCGTCGCCGGGGAGGGCGCGACCGGCCACCGCCGTGCTCAGGGACCGTCGGGCTCAGCGGGATCAGCCGTCCCGACGGCGGTGCCGACGTTCGGTAGTGAGAGGGCACCGCCCACCGCCCTCCGTCCGGTACTCTTCCGGCCGCTGCCGCTGTGCGGCGACCCACGGAGGGAACCAATCTTGACCACACTCATCGCCCTTCTCGTGGCCGTTGTGCCCGGGGCGCTGCTCGGCTTCGCCCTTCCGCCGGGGCGGTACCGCTGGGTTGCGTGGGCGGCCGCCCCCGCCCTGACCCTCGGCCTGATCGCGCTGGCGATGGCCTGGCTGCCCGCGCTCGGGCTGCCCGACAGCGCCTCGGCGGTGCTCGTCGCGGAGCTGCTCGTGGCCGGCGCCGCGGTCGCGTTCTCCCGGCTGCTGTGCCGGCGCAAGGCCGCTGACCAGCAGCCGACCGCCGCGCGCGGCGCCGACGACACGGACGGCGACAGACGCCGCCCATTGGTGTCGCGCTTCCGGATCCGGCCGACCCTGCCGCGCCGCGCCGACCTGATCGCCGTCGCCGTCCCGTCGGTGGTGAGCGTGGCGTTCGGCTGGGCGATGGTGGGGCGACTCGTCGCCACTCCCGGCTGGGACGCGATGAACCACGGGTACATGGCGAGGCGCATTCTGGACACCAGCAGCGTCGACATTCCCTCGGTGTGCAGTTCGGGTTCGACCGACACGGTCATCTCGTGCGAGTTCTATCCGCTGGCGGAGAACGTCGCCTGGGCGCAGGCGACCCACCTGTCCGGCGGGTTGCTGAGCACGACGATGACCGCGTGGGCGATCGTCATCGGACCGCTCGCCCTGGTCGCCGGCATCTACGCCGCCGTCCGGATCCTCCGCGGGGGACCGGTGATCGCGGCCGCCGCCGCCACCGCTCCGGCCTTCCTGGGTCCGATGTGGACCTCACTGATCACCGGTCGGGTCAACGAGCAGACCGCTCCCTGTCTGGCCGGTGGCGTCGCCCTGCTGCTCGCACTCTCCCTGCGCGGCCCTCACCCGGTACGGCTCGGCCTGCTGGCCGGCCTCGGGGGCGCCGGAATCGTGATGATGCACTCGTACGACGTCCTCTTCGTCGGCGTGCTCGCGCTCGGTTTCCTCCTGGTGGTGCCGGGTGCCCTGACCTGGCGCCGCAGCGGGGCGGGCATCGGCGCGGCGGCCGTCGCGGGCCTCGTCCCGATCCTGCCCCTGATCGGCGTCATCCTGGGCGCCGGCGGTGAGCGGATCACCGAGCCGCCCGACCTGCTCGGCCAGTGGGGCAAGGCGATCGAATACTGGGTCACCGATCCGCAACGCTACGTGCTGTGGGGCTTCCCAGGGCCGGGCAACAACACCCAGCTCGACGGGCTGGCCGTTCAGGTCGGCGTCTGGATCGTCATCGCCTGCCTGCTCGCGTCTCCCCTGTCGCTGGTGCTGCCGCAGGTTCGCTGGGCACGCCCGTGGCTGCTGGCCGGCGTCCTGTTCACGCTCCTGGGGATCTGGACCGTCGCGTCGGGCTCGTCGGCCGCACAGGCCCTGGCCGGCCTCTGGTACGGCGACGCAGAACGACCCCGTTCAATGATCTTCCCGGTGTACGGGGTGCTCACCGTGGCGGGCGCGACAGTCATCGGGTTGGGAGTTCAGTGGCTGCTCGTGCAGTTCGTCGCCCGTGCCGGGACGTTGCGCGGATCCGCTGTCCCCACCGCGGTCGCGGCCGCGGTCGTCGTGGCGAGTCTGGCGTCGCTCGCCCTGGTGCCCGACACGTGGCGACCGCTGCGCAAGACGATGGTGCAGCGGGCGCCGGTCGGGCAGGAGTACACCCGGACTTTCAAGTGGCTGGCCGAGCACACGCCGCCGGACAAGGTGGTCGCGTACGACCGGCACCGTCAGTTCATGTCCTGGGCGCACGCCGACTACGGCGTCCCGACGCTGTTCGGGATCCCGCCGTTGGAGAAGGTGGGCCGGGACAACTACACGGACCGGTGGCGGGCGTTCACCTGGTTGGTCAACCAGAAGAAGGGGCCGAAGAACCAGGGCTGCACGGTACGCCGGTTCGGTATCGAGTACGTGGTGGTGGGTGGCCGCGACTACAAGGGCTGGCGGGCGAACTACGAGCAGAAGCGGCTCGACGACAGCGAACGGGTGACCCTGGTCCACCGGGAGGGCCACGTGCGGATCTACCAGGTCACCGATGCGGGGCGGGCCTGTTCGTCCGCGCAGTGACATTTCGCCGTCGGCACCGACGGTACGTCGTGCATGGCAAATAGCACCATTTGCCAGATGTAATCCGAACGGACAGTTACCCCGAGGTGAGGAGAGGGTGTTCCGGCGAAGACCACACTGGTACCTTTTCCGCTGCGCGACCGGCGGGTTGAGGCGGCCGCTCATGCGGCATGCCCGCACAGGCGATGGGACGACGCCGACCGCTTGCCGGTCGACGACACGAAACGGGGGCAAGGCGTGGGACGCAGGGTGAACGTTGCCCTTCCGCGATGGGAACGGAGTGGCCCGGCCCGCCCGCGCCGCCGGATCGCGAGTGACGCGCGTACGCGTCGGAACGGCGGTCGAGCATGATGCTGCGCCCTCACCGGGTGGTGCCGAAGGCGTACCGGGAAAAGCTCATCCAGCTCGTGCCGCCTCAGCGGCAGCTCTGGCTCGTCCGTCGGATGACCCAGGTCACCGCCGCCCGCCGATCCCGGACCGCGCCCGGTGAGGTTCGTCAGGTCCGGGATGTCGACGGCCACCGGGTGCACGCCCGGGTGGTCGAGGAGGCGACGCCGCTGGCCCTCCGGCAGCGCAACGTGGACCTGGTCACCCAGGCGCTCGACAAGGCCGGGATCGACGGTTTCCACGTACGGCACGCCGACGACCTGCGCAGCGCGATCGCCGTGCCGCGCAAGCACCGGGCGAAGGTCCTCAAGGCGCTCGCCCGGGCCACGGCGACCGACGGGGTCACCCTGCGTTTCGTCGACGCCGGCCGCCGCGAGGTCAACGCCAACCACAGTGACGCCATCGCACAGGTCTTCCACGCGGTCACCGACCCCTTCGGTCACACCGTCCTCGGCAGCGCCTTCGCCTGCGAGGTCGAGTTCTGGCGTACGGTCTCGCCGCAGGAGAAGCCCGAGGCGGATCTCGTAGCGCCGCGCGGCAACCAGGTCGCCACTGCCGTACCGGAGACGGGCGAGACCATCCGCGTCCCGGCGTCCCAGCTCAGCCGCTTCGTGCCGGCCGGCGGGCCGGCCACCTACCGCACCCGTTCCGAGTTCGCCGGCCTGGGCCACGAACACATCACTTTCCCGATCGACCTCGTCTACACCTGGGTCGACGGTGAAGACAGCGACTGGCAGACCCGGAAGAACGCGGCCCTGCGCGAGCACGGGCAGGCCGAGATCAATCTGGTCGGCGCACACGCCTCCCGCTATGCCAGCCGCGACGAGCTGCGGTATTCACTGCGCTCCGTGGTGTCGTTCGCGCCGTGGGTCCGGCAGATCTACCTGGTGACCGACGACCAGGTCCCGCCGTGGCTGGACGTCGAGCACCCGATGGTGCGGGTGGTGCGCCACCGCGAGATCTTCGGTGACACCGGCCAGCTGCCGACCTTCAACTCGCACGCCATCGAGTCGCGGTTGCACCGCATTCCGGGCCTCAGCGAGCACTTCATCTACGTCAACGACGACATGTTCTTCGGGCGCCCGCTGCTGCCTACCACGTTCTTCCACGCCAACGGCATCGCGAAGTTCTTTCCGTCGCCGGCCCAGTTGGACGTCGGCCCGGCGACTGTCTACGACGCACCGGTGACCGCGGCCGGCAAGAACAACCGCCGGCACATCGAGGAGCGGTTCGGACGCACCATCACGCAGAAGATGCGGCACGTCCCGTACCCACTGCGCAGGAGCGTGCTGGAGGACATCGAGCGGCACCTGCCGGCCGAGGTGGTGGGCACCGCCGGGCATCAGTTCCGGCACCCGAAAGACCTCTCGATCCCGTCGTCGTTGCAGCACTACTGGTCGTTCTTCTCCGGTCAGGCGGTGCCCGGGTCGATCCGCTACACGTACGCCGACCTGGCCGACCCGTCCACCCCGGTGAAGCTGGCCAACTTGCTGGCCCGGCGGCACTGTGACGTGTTCTGCCTCAACGACACCGACTCGGGCGAGGTTCTCCTCTCCGAGCAGCTCGCCATGCTGACCGATTTCCTCTCGGCGTACTTCCCGTTCCGGGCACCGTTCGAGCTTCCGGCCGAGGTCGAGGCGGAGCGGGCGAGGATGACGGCGACGGCGCGGGCCGCGACATACCTTCCGGAGGCCGCCGCGGTCGCCGGTGAGCGGGCCCTGATGACGGGCGGGGTCGACGGGACGACCGACGAACCCGGGTGGGTCCGATGAACCCGGCCAACCGGATGGCACAGCCCCGCCTGCTGCAGGCGATGTACGGTGCCCGCCGTCGCGCCGGTCTGGTCACCGACCGGCTGGTCGAGCGGGTCACCCGCCTGCGGCACGACCCGGTGGCTGAGCTGCCGCCGGCCGACTGCGATTTCTTCGCCGTACTCGACGGGCGCACGCTGCACGTGCACGCGGTGCTGCCGGCCGACACCGAACCGACCGACCGGGCCGTGCTCTTTTTCGTCCGCGACGGCGAGACGCTCCGCTGCCCGGCGAGGGTGCGTCGGGAGGCCGGGCGGCTCGCCGTGGAGGCGGAGGCCCGTCTCGGCGACGCCACCGACGAGATTGCGCTGGGCAAAGGCACCTGGTCGATGGGGCTCGCGGTGGACGCCGGCCCGGCGGGTGAACGTCGCTTCTCCCTGACGGTCGAGGAGACCTCGGACCGGGACGGACCGACAGTGGGCAACCCGCCGCACCCGGTGTCCGGCTGGTCGTACCGGCCGGGACGCAGCGGCGACGGGCTCGCACAGCTCACCGTCACCGGCGCGCGCGCCAGGGCCGAGGTGGTCCAGCTCGCGACCGGCCACACCGAGGCCCGGATCCGGGCCCGGTTCGTCGGCGTACGGGCGCAGGACGCTCCGGCGATCGTTTTCACGCCGCGGGGCGGTGGCACCGACGTGGTAGTGCCCATCGCGCCGGTCGGCGACGACTTCGAGTTCGTCGTACCCCTCGCCGACCTGGCGCCGGACCAGCTCGGCGAGGAGGCCATCTGGGAAGCGTGGGTGCGCACCTCCGCCACCCGCGTGGTCCGGCTCGGCCGGTTCCTGCACGACCTCACCGACCCGCGTACGGTCCTCCGCGTCAGCCGGGCCACCCTACCGCTCGACGGCGACCAGTTCGTTGGTTACCGCCCGTACTACACCCCAGCCGGCAATTTGGCAGTGGCCCTCCTCCGCTTCACACGTTTCACGGGGACCCCGAGTTGAAGATCACATTCCTCCTGCTGACCGCCGATGCCATGGGCGGCACGGAACGCGCCATCCTCACGCAGGCCGACCACCTCGCGCGACGTCACACCGTCGAGGTGATCAGCGTCTACCGCACCAGCAACGACGCCTTCTTCCAAGCCGACGAGCGGGTACGGATGCGGTACCTCGTCGACCTGACCGGCCCGAGCCCGCGGCCGATCCGCCCGACG
The DNA here is from genome assembly GCF_040607895.1 of Micromonospora sp. NPDC005220. NCBI lineage: Bacteria > Bacillati > Actinomycetota > Actinomycetes > Micromonosporales > Micromonosporaceae > Micromonospora > Micromonospora sp. NPDC005220. The sequence goes on along the minus strand of NZ_JBEXHP010000112.1, from coordinate 6,201 downwards.
AGCGTCGACGACGAGGCGTACGCGGCGCTGTACCGCAGCCCGAGCCGGTTGATGCCGGCCCGGTGGGAGAAGCAGGGCAGCCGCCTGGCCGACCTGGAGATCGACCGGGCGCTGCGGTCGCTCGACACCGACGTGCTCGTCTCCTCCTCGCCGGCGCTGATGGCCATGGCCACCACACTGGCGCCGCCCTCGGTGGTCACTGTGCACCAGGAGCACCGGCCGTCGCAGTTGCGGGGCGGAACCGGCGAGCCGCTCTTCCAGTTCGCCCCGCGACTGGACGCGCTTGTGGTGCTGACCGACCGCACCCGGGACTGGTTCATCGACACCTTCGCCTCGTCCTGCCCGCGGATCGAGGTCATCCAGAACAGCATCCCCGACGGGTTCCGTCCTCGGTCCACCCTCCGCAACCCCGTGGTGAGCGTGGCGGGCCGGATGGTGCCGGAGAAGCGCATCGACCACGCCATCCGCGCCTTCCGCACAGTCGCCGACAGGTACCCGGAGTGGACGCTGCGGATCTTCGGCGACGGCCCGCTGCTCGGGGAAATGCGCGGCCTCGCCGCCGACCTCGGTCTGAGCGACAACGTGCAGGTGCTCGGACCCACCAACCGGATGGTCGAGGAGTGGTCGAAGACCAGCATCGCGCTGCTCTCCTCGCGCGACGGTGAGGCACTGCCGTTGGTGCTGCTGGAGGCGTTCGCGGCCGGCGTGCCGGCGGTGGCGTACGACATCCAGACCGGTCCGGCCGAGATCATCACCCACGGCGCGAATGGATTCCTGGTCAGCTCGGGCGACATCGACGGTCTGGCCGACGCGATGATGAAGCTCATCGCGGATGATCGGCTGCGGCAGGACTTCGGGGCCAGTGCCCTGCACGCCGCGGAGGACTACCGCATCGATCCGATCATGCACCGCTGGGAGCAGCTCTACACGGACCTGATCGCGGGGCGTGCCGAGGGCGAACAGGCGCGCGCCGACCGGCTCGCGGCGTGGATCGGGCGCACCGGCGGAGCCGGCTTCGCTCCCGCAGCTCCCCGTCCCGCTCATGTCACGAGCGGGTTGGACGTGGCAACCGTCGAGGAGCGCATCCAGGAGACCGTCGCGGGGCTGGTCCGCTCCGGCGGTCGCCTCAGCGTCGTCCGGGACAACCTGACTCCCGCCGACGCCGCCCACGACAACTTCACCGCGGTGACCGACATCCTCTGGCGCCATGGCATCTCCTACTGGGTGGCGCGCGACCACGGCGTCCGATACCGGGTGGTGGTCGCCCCGGAGCATCGCGACGCGGTGTTCGCCGCCCTCGCGGAGGAGTTCTCCGCGGCGCCGTTCTACGCCGAGACCCTCACCACGGACGCCAAGGTCACGGCCGTGACCCTCGCCGCCTGCCTCACCAGCGAGAGTCGGGCCGCCGAGGCCATCGGCCTGCGGCTGTTCCGGCCGGTGGTGTCGTCGTCGCGGACCCTCCGGTACGGGCCCGCCCTCGGCTGTGACGTCGAGTTCTGGACCCCGTCCCTGGACGGCTCGGCGCTGGTCGCCACTCGTTCCACACTGCTCGGCCCCACCGTCCCGGTGGCGGCCATGACACCAGCCACGCTGACCGTGCGAGGCCGGGCGCATCCCACCATCGAGCCCTTCACCCACCGACTCGTATCCGATGTGGACTTCCCCGTCGATGTCGTCTACACCTGGGTGGACGGCGACGACCCGCAGTGGCGCGCGGCCAAGGACCGGGTCCTCGCGGAGTTGGGGCGGGAGCCACTCGCGGCGGCGGACGGATCGGCTCGTTTCCGGGACCGCGACGAGCTGCGCTACTCGCTGCGCTCCATCGACATGTACGCGCCGTGGGTCCGCAACATCTACGTGGTGACGGCGGGGCAGACCCCGACCTGGCTCGACACCGACCACCCCCGGGTCTCCGTCGTCGACCACCGCGAGCTGTTCGGTGGACGCGGCACCCTGCCGACGTTCAACTCGCACGCCATCGAGTCGCAGCTGCACCACATCGACGGCCTCGCCGAGCACTTCATCTACTTCAACGACGACTTCTTCCTGGGCCGCCCGGTCCGGCCGACGCTGTTCTTCGATCCGACCGGCCTGGCGAAGTTCTTCCTGTCGCCGACACCGATTCCGATGCTCGACGTAGCAGCGGAGGACGACTACAACTTCAGCGCGGCCAAGAACAACCGCCAGCTGATCCGGAACGCGTTCGGTCGTACGCTGACCCATGGCCTGCTGCACGCGCCATACGCGATGACCCGCAGCGTCGCCAACGACCTGGATCGGCAGTTCGCCGACGACGTGAAGCTCACCGCCTCGTCCCAGCTACGGTCCCACTCGGACGTCTCGGTCGCGTCCTCGCTGCACCACTACTTCGGCTACCTCACCGGGCGGTCCGTGCCGGGCAGCATCCGGATGAGCTACGTCAACACCGGCGAGCCGTCGGAGCACCCGCAGCTGACCCAGATCATGACGACCCGGAGCTACGACTCGTTCTGCCTGAACGACACTCACCACGGTCACCTCGACGCGGCGGAGCAGGGCCGGATCGTCCTGACCTTCCTCGAGAGCTACTTCCCCGTGGCCAGTCAGTTCGAGCGAGGCAGCATGCGCAACCGGGCCTACTGAGCGGAGCCGCTGTCGAGGTTCCCGGTCACCGGGGACCTCGACTTCGGGTCTACCGCGGCGGAAGGTCCGGCCCCGGGCGGCGGTCCTCCGCCTGGTGGGCGGTATGCCGGCCGGTGGCGATGCGGTTCGAGGGTAACGTCGGCGCGTCCAGCCGCGGCCCTACCCGGGGTTTGTGCACCACGGCCGAGTCCGCGTGCCGGCCGACCCGGAGTGCGGGGGTCGTCGGCGCGTCCAACTGCCTGCCGCGTCGGTCGGCGCCGCGAGCCTGTCGCCACAGGTCGGTGGCCCCGAGCTTCTGGCGTTCGGCGATCACGCCGTCGGGCAGCTCGAACGGGGCCGGGAAGGGCAGGTAGCGCGGCAGGAAGTCGGCCAGCATGCTCTCCTGCTGCTGGAACGCATTCGGGTCCGAGTCGGTGTCGTTGAGGCAGAAGACGTCACGGTGCCGACGAGCGAGCAGCTCGGTGAGGCGAGCGGGCGTCGAGGGATGACCGAGGTCGGCGTACTCGTACTCGATTTCCCCGGGGACCGCCTGGGCGGTCAGGTACGCCCAGTACTGGTGCAGCGACGACGGGATCGAGAGGTCGCCGTAATGGCGGAAGCGGTGCTGGGCGGTCGCCGTCACGTCGGCCTGCAGGGTGACCTCGATCTGGCGCATGATGCTGCGCCGGAGTGCGAACGGCGTGTGCTTCATCTTCTGGGTGATCGTGACGCCGAACTGCCGCTGGATGTGCCGGCGGTTGTTCTTGCCGGCAGCCTTCACCGGCGCGTCGGTCGGCTTCGCCTCACCCAGCCCGAACTGCGCCGGGGACAGGAAGAACTTCGCAATCCCGTTGGCGTGGAAGAAGTGCGTCGGCAGCAGTGGCCGGCCCAGGAAGACGTCGTCGTTGAGGTAGAGGAAGTGCTCGGCCAGACCGTCGATGCGATGCAGCCGGGCCTCGATGGCGTGGGAGTTGAACGACGACTGACCGCCGAGGTCGGCGAAGAGCTCGGCGTGCGACACGACGGTGACCATCGGGTGGGTCGGGTCGAGCCAGCTGGGCAACTGACTGTCGGTGATCAGGAAGATCCGGCGTAGCCACGGTGCGAAGCTGTGCAGTGAGCGCATCGAATACCGCAGCTCGTCGCGGTTGTGGTAGCGCGACGTGTTCGCCGCGATCGCGTGCAGCGGACCATCGGGGGTGCCGAGTGCGGCCACCTTCCGCTTCAACCACTCCGGGTCCGAACCGTCCACCCAGGTGTAGACGGCGTCGATCGGGAAGCCCACCCGGTCCGGGGCGCGCACGGTGAGATCCCGCCGGGTGCGGTACGTGTGGTCGTCCGCCTCGGGCACGAAGTGGCTGAGCAGCGCGGCGGCGACCCGGACCGGCTCCGCCTCGGCGGGCGCCTCGTCGATCACCGCGTTGTGCCGGGGGGCGCGGACCACGTCGTCGTGTCGCGTCCAGAACTCGATTTCGCAGGCGAACTGCGCGCCAAGGACCACGCCCGCTCGGGCGTCGGTCATCGGGAACCAGATCTGGAACACCTCTGCCGGCGCCGCCTCCGGCTGATCCCGGCTGGGCAGCACCTCGACGACCCGGACGTGCGCGCCCTCCAGCGCGGGCGCCGACCGCACCAGGCGGCTGACGGCGGCACGGTGGTCGTCGAGAACCGCGACCGAGCTGCGGAGGAAGTCATCGTTACGCACGCAGTGGTAGTCGATCCCGGCCGATTCCAGGGCGCTGGTGACCGCCGTCAGGTTGCGGTGCCACAGCTCCAACGGCGTGGCCGTGGCGACCACCTCGGCCCGGGTACGGACGCCGCCGTCGGGCACCGTCACTCGGGCACCCAGCGGGTGGACCGTGCCGCCCCCGCGCGGCCCGGAGAGGGTACGCACGACCCCCATCCGTCGGTGCGCGGGAAGCAGGTTGACCAGTCGGCGCCGCACAGGTGGGGGCAGCGCGCGGTAGATCCGTAAGGCGATCATGCGGGAGGCCGTTCTGACCGGACGTTCACTCGCGCAGCCATCACCGCATGCCTCTCCACAGCTCCCCGTTACGCTGCGCGACGAGCCGGGCAGGGTCGAGGCGCACGCGGCTACCGCCGCGGATCGCCGACCACCACCCAACCCCGGGCCTGCCCGTTTCGGACGGGTGTAGCCGCCGCAGGTGAGCCCGAAGCAGCATTTTCACCTACTGGTCACCAAACAACCACACGATCGAAGTCCGGCCCACCGACAATCGTCACATATGATGGTCTTGCACTATTTCGCCCAATTAATTCTGGCCGTTCGGTTGGTACGAATGCGGCACAACGGCGGACCGATGGTGGCTGCCCGCTGCTGCCGGATCCGACTCTGCACCGGTATACCGACTACCCGTGCCGCCTCGGTGCCTGGCACAGTGGCGGGATGACCGCCACGGAGCCCGCCGCGACCAGGGTGCTGCACCCGCCGGTCGGCTACCGGCTGGCCGCGTCGGTCCGCCGCCTCACCTTCAGCCCGTACGACCCGTGCGCCCGGGTGGCGGCCGGCACCTTCTGGTGGGCCACCCGCACCCCGGACGGTCCGGCCACGCTCGCGCTGCGACCGGCGGGCGGCGAGCTGCTCGCGGAGGGGTACGGGCCCGGGGCCGAACACGTCCTCGCCCGCGCCGACGCGATCGCCGGGCTGCGCGACGACCTGACCGGCTTCACCGAGCTGGCCGCGGCGCACCCGCTGGTCGCCCGGCTGGCCCGGGAACACCGGGGCCTCCGGATGCCCGCCACCGGGCAGGTCTTCCCCCGGCTGCTGCGCGCGGTCTTCGAGCAGAAGGTCACCGGCAAGGAGGCCTACCGGGCGTACGCGGCGACGGTACGGCACTTCCGGGAGCCGGCTCCCGGCCCGTTGCAGCCGCTGCTCCTGCCGCCCGAGGCAGCCGCGCTGGCCGCCACCCCGTACTGGGTGTTCCACCCGTTCGGGGTGGAGCAGCGCCGGGCCGACACGCTCCGTCGCGCCGCGGCGCTCGCCGACCGCCTGGAGCGCAGCACCGACGCCGCCGACGCCACCCGCCGGCTGACCGCGATCCCCGGTATCGGGCCGTGGACGGCCGCCGAGGTGGTCCGGATCGCGTACGGCGACCCGGACGCGGTGAGCGTCGGCGACTACCACATTCCGAACACGGTGGCCTGGGCGCTCGCCGGCGAACCGAGGGGCGACGACGCCCGGATGCTGGCCCTGCTGGAGCCGTTCCGAGGTCACCGGGGCCGGGTGTGTCTGCTGCTGGAGGCGGCCGGCATCCAGGCACCCAAGTACGGCCCGCGCGCCCCGATCCGCTCGTTCGCCCGGTTCTGAGTCGCTTCGCCGGGACGGCGCTCAGCGACCCGCGCAGAGCCGACGCAGGGTGCGGCCGAGCCACCAGGCGTACGTGTGCTGCACGGCCCGAACCGCCGGCCCTCCGGCGCGGGTGAACCAGCGGTCCGGAAGGCTGAACGCGCGAACCTCGAACCAGACCGCGCCGGTGCCGTCGCGGTTGAGGACCTTGGACACGGTCGCGACCGAGACGCCGACATCGTTGGCGATGGTCGCGATGGTGGTGGAGGCGGGTAGGTCGAGCGGGCGGTGCT
>NZ_JBEXHP010000111.1:0-18078 GCF_040607895.1 Micromonospora sp. NPDC005220 | reverse complement strand
GGGCCGCCGGCACCGGCTGGGCGTCCCCGCCGCCGCCGGGCCGACCAGCCCTCGGTGCCGCGCCCGCGCTGGTCAGCACCTGGTGGTCCGGGTTGACTCCGGCGCAGCGACGGTGGCTGATCGGGCGCGAGCCGGCCCTGGTCGGCCGGTTGGACGGGGTGCCGGTGGCCGCCCGCGACCAGGCCAACCGGTTGCGGCTCGGCGCCTGGCGTGCGGAGTTGCTGGCCGAGCGGCGACGGCTGCTGTCCCGGGTGCCGCCGGGGCCACTCGCGTCGATCCGGCTGCGCGGGGTGGCCGGACGGTTGGCCGGCCTGGAGTCGCTGGTCGGGCGGCTGACGGCCGGCGAGGCGCCGCGGGCGTACCTGCTGGGTTTGGATCCGGCCGGTGAGGGCCGGGCGGTGGTGGCGCTCGGTGACCCGGACCACGCCGACCGGGTGCTGACCTACGTGCCGGGGATGACCGCCGGCCTGGACGACGCCTCCGGCGAGCTCGCCAGGGCGGCCCGGGTGCTGGACCGGTGCGCCGCGCTCGCCCCGGGTGAGCGCGGCGCGGCGGTGCTCTGGTTGGACTACGACGCTCCGGATCTGCTGACCGAGGCCGCCTCGGCGGGTCAGGCCCGGGACGCCGGCCCGGCGTTGCACCGCTTCCAGGAGGGGCTGCGCGCCAGCCACGAGGGGCCACCGGCCCGGCAGACCGTGCTCGGGCACAGCTACGGGTCGCTGGTGGTGGGTGTGGCGGCCCGGGAGCACGGGCGCGCCGCCGACGCGCTGGTCTTCGTCGGCTCGCCCGGTGTCGGCGCGTCGCACGCCGCTGAGCTGGGCGTGCCGGCCGGGGAGGTCTGGGCCAGCAGCGCCCCCGACGACGTGATCCGGGCGGCCCGGCCACCGGAGGAGCTGGGCCGACGGGCCCTCCTCGGCGCGGCGCCCCTCGCTGGCGTGCTGGGTTGGCCCGGCCGGACCGGGCACGAGCTGTGGTTCGGGCACGACCCGTCCGATCCCGGTTTCGGTGGGCGGGTGTTCCCGAGTGGTCGCGGCGGGCACGCCGGCTACTGGGAACCGGGAAACCCGGCGCTGGACGGGATGGCCCGTGTCGTGCTGGGCCGCCCGCTGTGACGACGGAACCCCGGCCGCCGCGGGGTGCGGCGACCGGGGTCCCGGACGGGGGCGGTGGTTACTCGACGGTGACCGACTTGGCCAGGTTTCGGGGCTGGTCCACGTCGTGCCCCCGGGCGGCGGCGATCTCGGCGGCGAGCACCTGCAACGGCACCGTGGTGACGAGCGGGGCCAGCAGGGTGGGCGTACGCGGCACGTAGATCAGGTGGTCGGCGTACCGGACGACGGCCTCGTCGCCCTCCTCCGCGATGACGATGGTCCGCGCGCCACGGGCCCGGACCTCCTGGATGTTGGAGACGACCTTGTCGTGCAGCATGCCCCGGCCCACCGGCGAGGGCACCACGCAGATCACCGGGGTGCCCTTGTCGATCAGGGCGATGGGGCCGTGCTTCAGCTCACCGGCGGCGAAGCCCTCGGCGTGCATGTACGCCAACTCCTTGAGCTTCAGCGCGCCTTCGAGGGCCACCGGGTAGCCGACGTGCCGGCCGATGAACAGCACCGTCGGCTCGGACTTCAGCTCCCGGGCCAGCTCGCGGACGGGCTCGATCCGGTCGAGCAGCTCGCGCAGCTTGCCGGGGATCTCCTGCAACTGGGCGACCACCGCGCCCACCTCGTCGGCGAACTTGATCCCGCGCACCTGGGCCAGGTGCAGGCCGATCAGGTAGCAGGCGACGACCTGGGTGAGGAACGCCTTGGTGGAGGCGACGGCGATCTCCGGCCCGCCGTGGGTGTAGAGCACCGCGTCGGACTCGCGGGGGATGGTCGAGCCGTTGGTGTTGCAGATCGCCAGCACCCGGGCCTTCTGCTCCTTGGCGTGGCGCAGCGCCATCAGGGTGTCCATCGTCTCGCCGGACTGGGAGATGACCACGATCAGCGTGGACCGGTCGAGCACCGGGTCGCGGTAGCGGAACTCGCTGGCCAGCTCCACCTCGCACGGGATCCGGGTCCAGTGCTCGATGGCGTACTTGGCGACCATGCCGGCGTGGTACGCGGTGCCGCAGGCCACGATGAAGATCTTGTCGACGTCGCGCAGATCCTGGTCGCTGAGGCGGACCTCGTCGAGGCCGATCTCACCGGTCTCGGTGAGCCGGCCGAGCAGCGTGTCGGCGATTGCCTGCGGCTGCTCCTCGATCTCCTTGAGCATGAACCAGTCGTAGCCGCCCTTCTCCGCGGCCGAGGAGTCCCAGTCGATGTGGAAGTCCTTGCCGGCGGCGGGCTGGCCCTCGAAGTCGGTGATCTCGATGCTGTCACCGGTGATCAGCACGATCTGGTCCTGGCCCAGCTCGACCGCTTCCCGGGTGTGCTCGATGAACGCGGCCACGTCGCTGGCCAGGTAGTTTTCCCCGTCGCCCCGGCCGACCACGAGTGGCGAGTTGCGCCGGGCGCCGACGACCGCACCGGGCACGGCGGCGTCCACCGCGAGCAGGGTGAACGCGCCCTCCAGTCGCTGGCAGACCACCCGCATTCCGGCGGCGAGCAGCTGCGGGCTGTCCGGCTGGCCGGCGGCGCGCAGGTCGGCCAGCGCGGCGGCGAGCAGGTGCGCGGCGCACTCGGTGTCGGTGTCGCTGGTGAACTGGACGCCGTCGGCCTCCAACTCGGCGCGGAGCTTGGCGAAGTTCTCGATGATGCCGTTGTGGATCACCGCGACCCGCCCGTCGGGGGCGACGTGGGGGTGGGCGTTGCGGTCGGTCGGGCCGCCGTGGGTGGCCCAGCGGGTGTGCCCGATGCCGGTGGTGCCGTCACCGATGCCGATCGGGCTTGCCGCGCAGGAGGTCGGGTCGTCGGCGGCCCGCTCGGACAGCACCTTCTCCAGGTTGGCCAGCTTGCCGGCCTTCTTCTCGGTCAGCAGCTGGTCGTCGCAGACGATCGCGACGCCTGCCGAGTCATAGCCGCGGTATTCCAGCCGCCGCAGCCCGTCGAGGACGATGCCGAGTGCAGGGCGCGCGCCCGCGTATCCCACGATTCCACACATGGCCCGCAGCCTAACCCAGTTTCACTCATGATGGGTGCTCGAAAGTCGGGTTATCAATCACGGAATCTGAGCGATCGATGGTTGGAGGGCCGCAACCGGGACGAGCTTCGCGGCCCACCTCGGGTCCGCCGGGCACGACGGGGTTGCGACACGCTTTCGGGTACGACAGTCTCTCGGCGGGTTTGGCGCTCCCGTCCACGGCCCGCTCGTCCCATACCCACTCCCGCCCGGAGCAGCCATGTCCGACGCGTCCCCGCCCGAGCCGTCCCCCTCATTCGTACCGGACCCGGCCTCCTCCCCACCCCCGCCGGATCCGACGGCACCGCCCTCCTCGGCTCCGTTCCCGGCCCCCGACCCGCTGGCCCCGGGCCAGCCATGGGCACCCCAGGCTCCGTGGTCACCGTCTCCACCGGCCGCGCCGTGGGCACCGCCCCCGCCCGCCACCCAGTGGTCGCCACAACCGCCCGGGGCGCCGTGGACGCCCGACCCACAGACGCCCCCGTGGTCGCCCGACGCCTCGGGCCCGACACCCACCGGATCGACACCGCCAGCGGGGTGGCCCACCCCCGGCGGCCAGCCGCCGGCCCCTGGCTGGCCGCCGCCCGGCACCGGATGGCCGCCGCCCGGCTATCCGCCGCCGTACGCCTACCACGGGTATCCGCAGGCCCCGGGCAAGCCGCCCACGAGCGGCGGGCGGGTCGTCGGGATCGTCGTCGCGGTCGTCGTGACACTCGTCCTCCTGGCGTGTGGCTGCCTCTGTGTGGGTGGCCTGTGGCTCGACCGGACCAACCCGGACCCGGTCGCCGAGGAACCGTGGGGCTATCCCGACGACGACGACTGGACCCCACCGGGCCCCGGGCCGCTCACGCCGGACCAACCCACCATCAGGCCGACCACCGCGGCACCCATCCCCAGCAAGCAGCCGATCACCCGACCGACCTCGGGACCGGCCCCGGTGACGGTTGTCTACGAGGTCACCGGAGCGGGCACCGTCGACCTCGCGTACTTCGACGCCGAGAGCGACCTCATCCACGTCGACGGCCAGAAACTGCCCTGGCGCACCTCCATCCGCACCAACGGCAGGAGCCGGGTCATGGTGGAGGCCAGGTGGGCCGACGACGAGGGTGAGAGACCACTCGACTGCACCGTCACGGTCACCGGTGCGGGCAAGCCTGTCGTCGACAGGACTCGGGGGTACTGGGCGACCAGTTGCGCGCCCAGGTGAGGCTGGGGTTCGGGCGGCGGGTGGCCGTAGGCTGGCGCAGGTGATGACGAGCACCGATGTCGACCCGCTGGTGGCCCGGATGCGGCCGTTCGGCACGACGATCTTCGCCGAGATGTCCGCCCTCGCCGTCCGCACCGGCGCGGTCAACCTCGGCCAGGGGTTTCCCGACACCGACGGCCCACCGGAGATGCTGGCCGCCGCCGCCGAGGCGCTGCGCGACGGGCAGAACCAGTACCCGCCAGGCCCGGGGATCCCCGCCCTCCGCGCGGCGGTCGCCGCCCATCAGCGGCGGTTCCACGACCTGGCGTACGACCCGGACCGCGAGATCGTGATCACGGCAGGCGCGACCGAGGCGGTCGCGGCGAGCATCCTCGCTCTCTGCGAGCCGGGCGACGAGGTGGTCTGCTTCGAGCCGTACTACGACTCGTACGCCGCCTCGATCGCACTGGCCGGCGCGGTCCGCCGGCCGGTGACGCTGCGTCCCACGGCCGACGGCCGGTACGCGTTCGACCCGGCGGCGCTGCGTGCGGCGTTCGGCCCGCGCACCCGGCTGGTGCTGCTGAACTCACCGCACAATCCGACCGGCAAGGTCTTCACTCCGGCCGAGTTGGCGCAGGTCGCCGAGTTGTGCCAGGAGTTCGACGCGTACGCGGTCACCGACGAGGTGTACGAGCACCTGGTTTTCACCGACGCGGCGAGCCCACACGTGCCGCTGGCCAGCCTGCCCGGGATGCGGGAGCGGACACTGCGCATCTCGTCGGCCGGTAAGACGTTCTCCTGCACGGGGTGGAAGGTCGGCTGGGCGAGCGGCCCGGCGGCGCTGGTGGCGGCGGTGCTCCGGGTGAAGCAGTTCCTCACCTTCGTCAACGCGGCGCCGCTGCAACCGGCGGTGGCCGTGGCGCTGGCCCTGCCGGACGACTACTACACCGGCTTTCGGGACAGCCTCCAGCAGCGGCGTGACCAGCTCGTCGGTGGTCTCACCGACGCCGGCTTCGAGGTGCTCAACTCGGAGGGGACGTACTTCGTCACCGCCGACATCACCGCTCTCGGCGGCCGGGACGGGGTGGAGTTCTGCCGGTCGTTGCCGGAGCGCTGCGGCGTGGTGGCGGTGCCCACCCAGGTCTTCTACGACGACACCGACGCCGGCCGGCGGCTGGTCCGGTTCGCCTTCTGCAAACGCCCCGAGGTGCTGGCCGAGGCGGTCACCCGGCTGCGCGGGCTGACCCCGAGCGGCTGACCTGACGGGCAGTCGCGGGGCTGTGGAGCTGATGCCGTAAACGGTTCAGCTCCACAGCATCCAACCGACCTAGGCGACGGGGCTCGCGGTGCGGACCAGCTCGGCGATCCGCTCGGCGACCTCGCGGGCCGTCGCCTCGCTGGCCGCCTCGACCATCACCCGGACCAACGGCTCGGTGCCCGACGGGCGCAGCAGCACCCGACCGGTCTCCCCCAGCTCCGCCTCGGCCCGCTCGACCTCGGCGCGTACCGCTGGCGCGGCGGCGCCCACGGTCCGGTCGCCGACCGGCACGTTGATCAGCACCTGGGGCAGCTTGGTGACCACCGAGGCCAGCTCGGCGAGGGACTGACCGGTGGCCGCCATCCGAGCCATCAGGTGCAGGCCGGTGAGCACCCCGTCGCCGGTGGTGGCGTGCGCGGGCATGACGATGTGGCCGCTCTGCTCACCGCCGAGCGCCAGCCCGGAGGCGCGCAGCTCCTCCAGCACGTACCGGTCGCCGACCTTGGTCTCGATCAGGCGGATGCCCTGCGCGGACATCGCGAGCCGCAGCCCGAGGTTGCTCATCACGGTGGCCACCAGGGTGTCCTGGGTGAGCGTGCCAGCGTCCCGCATGGCCAGCGCGAGGATCGCCATGACCTGGTCGCCGTCCACCTCGTCGCCGTCGGCGGTGACCGCCAGGCAGCGGTCGGCGTCGCCGTCGTGGGCGATGCCCAGGTGGGCGCCGTGCTCGACCACGGCGGCGCGCAGCGCCTCGATGTGGTTGGAGCCACAGTCGTCGTTGATGTTCAGCCCGTCGGGCTCCGCGTGGATGGCGATGACCTCCGCGCCGGCCTCCCGGTAGGCGACGGGGGCGACCTCGGCGGCGGCGCCGTTGGCGCAGTCGACCACGACCTTGATCCCGTCGAGCCGGTGCGGAACGGTGCCCACCAGGTGCTGGACGTAGTGGTCGGCACCGTCGAGGAGGTCGTGCACCCGGCCGACGCCGGCGCCGATCGGCCGGTCCCAGGCGGTGGTGGCGTTCGTCTCGACGGCCGCCTCGATCTGCATCTCGATCTCGTCGGGCAACTTGTGCCCACCGGCGGCGAAGAGCTTGATGCCGTTGTCCGGCATCGGGTTGTGCGATGCGGAGAGCATCACACCCAGGTCGGCTTTGGCCTCGGCGGTGAGGAACGCCACCGCGGGGGTGGGCAGCACGCCGACCCGCACCACGTTGGCGCCGGCGCTGGTCAGACCGGCGACCACGGCGGCCTCCAGCATCTCGCCGCTGACGCGGGTGTCCCGGCCGACGACGGCGAGCGGCGGATGGCTGCGGTCCGTCTCGGCGAGCGTGTGCGCGGCGGCCACCGCGAGCGCCAGCGCCAACTCCGGGGTGAGATCCGCGTTCGCCCGCCCGCGTACGCCGTCCGTGCCGAACAACCGACCCATACCCGCCAACCTCCGAAAGAGCACTGCCAATAAGGAGAAAGCGGAACGGCCGACCCACCTCCCCCACCGAGGGGAGGCGGACCGGCCGTCCGTCAGAAGTACAACGCGCTGGGAAAGATCAGCGCTTCGAGTACTGGGGAGCCTTACGGGCCTTCTTGAGGCCGTACTTCTTGCTCTCCTTGACCCGGGCGTCACGGGTGAGGAAGCCGGCCTTCTTCAGGGCCGGGCGGTCGTCCGGCTCGTTGATGATCAGCGCGCGGGCGATGCCCAGCCGGAGCGCACCGGCCTGGCCGGTGGTGCCGCCGCCACGCAGGTTGGCGATGACGTCGAACTGCTCGAGCTTCTCGGCGGTGACCAGCGGGTCCTTGATGAGCTGCTGGTGCACCTTGCTCGGGAAGTACGCCTCAAGGTCCTGGCCATTGCAGGTGATCTTGCCGGTGCCCGGGACGATGCGGACCCGGACGATGGCCTCCTTGCGGCGGCCCACGGTCTGGATCGGCCGGTCACCACGAGGCGCGCGGGCGACGGGCGCCGGCGCCTCGGTGGCCTCAGGGGCTTCCGGGGCGACCTCGGTCTCGATGATGTCGGTCATGCTGCTTCCTTCGCCCGCGCTCACTGCGCGATCTGCTTGATCTCGAACGGCACCGGCTGCTGCGCGAGGTGCGGGTGCTCGGCACCGGCGTAGACCTTCAGCTTCTTGATCAGCTGACGGCCGAGCTTGTTGTGCGGGAGCATCCCCTTCACGGCCAGCTCGATGGCCCGCTCGGGACGCTTGGTCAGCAGCTCGTCGTAGCCGATCTGCTTCAGACCACCCGGGTAACCCGAGTGGCGGTAAGCGACCTTGGTCTGGCGCTTGTTGCCGGTCAACGCAACCTTGCCCGCGTTCACGATGACGACAAAGTCGCCCGTGTCGACGTGCGGCGCGAAAGTCGGCTTGTGCTTACCACGCAGCAACGTGGCGGCGTGGGTGGCCAGGCGGCCCAGCACGACATCAGAGGCGTCGATGACGTGCCACTGACGCTCGATCTCACCCGGCTTCGGGCTGTACGTACGCACAGGTCTACCTTGTCTCGTCGTCGGTCTGGGGTCGCGCGCCGAGGTGACCAGATCTTGCAGGCCGGACCAGCGCGCACGAACGACCAAGCGTACCTGATGGGGCACGCCTCTGGATGTCGTACAACAGCAGGCAACGATACCCGGCGCCCCGTCCGCAGGTCAAAACGGGGGTACGGTGCCGCGCGGCGACGCGCCGACGGTGGCTCAGCTCACACGTTGGCGAGACGACCGGCCCTCGGACGACGGTAGACGACCCAGGTGATCCCGAAACACAGCGCGTACCAGCCGATGAAGGCCAGGTAGGCGGCGTCGGCGTTGCCCGAGCTAAGGAACGACTGGCGGAACGCGATGTTGACCAGCACCCCGCCGAAGGCGCCGATCGCACCCGCGACGCCGATCAACGCCCCGGTCATCCTTCGCGCCCACCGTGCGGCGGCCTCCGGATCACGCTGACCGGTGGTCACCGCGTCCGCCGCGCGGGCCCGGAAGATCGCCGGGATCATCTTGTACGTGGAGCCGTTGCCGATGCCGGAGAAGACGAAGAGGGCGAGGAACCCGGCCAGGTAGAGCCCGAACGAGCGCTCCCGGGCCGCGTACAGCACGGTGCTCGCGCCGGCCGCCATCGCCACGAAGTTCCAGAAGGTCACCCGGGCCCCGCCCAACCGGTCGGCGAGGTGCCCGCCCAGCGGCCGGATCAGCGAGCCGACCAGCGGGCCCAGGAAGGTCAGCCAGGCTGCGTCGACCGGGGTGGGGAACCGCTCGGCGAACTGGAGCTGGAGCACCTGACCGAAGGCGAAGCCGAAACCGATGAACGAGCCGAAGGTGCCGATGTAGAGCAGCGACATCACCCAGGTGTGCGGGTCGCGGGCCGCCGCGCGCAACGCGCCCGGCTCGTTGCGTGCCCCGGGCACGGTGTCCAACCAGCGGGCCGCCGCCAGCGCGGCCAGCACGATCAGCGGCAGGTAGACCGCCGGCACCAACCGGGGGTACGCGGCGCCCGCGGTGGCCAGGACCGCCAGGCCGACCAGTTGCACGGCGGGTACCCCCAGGTTGCCGCCACCGGCGTTGAGCCCGAGCGCCCGCCCCTTGAGCCGCTCCGGGTAGAACAGGTTGATGTTCGCCATCGAGGAGGCGAAGTTGCCGCCGCCGACCCCGGTGAGGCAGGCGAGCACCATCAGGGTGGAGTAGGACACCCCGGGTTCCAGCAGCACCGTCATCGGCACCGCGGGCACCAGCAACAGCAGTGCGCTGATGATCGTCCAGCGTCGTCCGCCGAAGCGGGCCACCGCCAGCGTGTACGGCAGCCGCAGCACCGCGCCCAGTGCGGCCGGCACCGCGGTGAGCAGGAACTTCCCGGCCGGGTCGATGCCGTACGCGGGGCCGAGGAAGAGCACGGTGACCGACCAGAGACTCCACACCGAGAAGCCGACGTGCTCCGCGAAGATCGAGACCCAGAGGTTGCGCCGGGCGATCGGCGCACCGGTGGCCTGCCAGAAGTCCGGGTCCTCGGGACGCCAGTCGGTCAGCGGTTGCCGGCGACCGGTGACGGCAGGCGGCTCGGCGGTGACTGCGGTGCTGGTGAGCGTGCTCACGGCGGATCCTCCTCGTCGATGTGACGAGGGGAAACGCTAGGAACGCCCGGTTACCTGGCAGTGCCCGTCGCGGGTCGGGCCGGAAACGGCTGTCGCACCACGGGCCGGCGGCGGTGGTGAGCACGCCACCGGGGCGGCGCGGTCAGAGCTGCTTTCGGGGTCAGAGCTGCTGGAGGATGCGCAGCGCGCGGCCGACCCGGAGCATGGTGTCGGTGTCGGCGACGTCCACGCACTCGGTGAACCACTTCTTCATTGGCGAGGAGACCCGGTCGGGCATCACCACGTACCGGTCCATCGACACGGCGAGCGGCGAGTCCCGCAGGAGCGACTCCTCGACCACCTCGACCACGATCACGATGGGCACGTCGGTGGAGTTGTAGACGTCCGAGCTGATCACCAGGCCGAGGCGTTCCCGGGCGCCCTCGATGCGCCAGATCTCACCCCTACGCAGCACGCGGCCGTCCGCCGGAGAACAGGTCGTTGACCATGCCCACCTCGCGGGCGTCGGCGAGGGCGGCGGACTCCAGATCCAGGCTGGCGCGGCCCACGGCGGCGGCGTGCGCGGTGAAGACCTCGCGCAGCGCCTTCTCCCGGGCGGCCTGGTCCATCCAGGCGGAGAGCGACAGCCCCTCGCGCTTGGCGAACCGCCGCGCTTCCTCGATCGTCTCGTCCGTGAACGAGAGAGTCACCTTGGCAGTCATGCCGAGCAGATTACCCATCGGTGTGACCAACAGTCATCCCCGTGCTCACCGGCTCGCCCCCGGACGGCGAAACGCACATTCCGCCAGGCTTACCCGGCCCGACCGCCGAACACCGCGAAGCGCCACTCCTTGAAGTAGCAGTCGACGTCGACCAGGCCCGACTCGGCGAGCCACCGACACTGGTCGGCCACGGTCGCCGGCCGGTCGTGGCGCATCCGCTCCCGGGAGGCCGCAATCTCGGCGGAGGACGCGCCCAGCTCGGTGATCCGCTCCAGCCACACCTCGTCGTAGCGCCGATCCAGCTCCGGGGTCGGGCCGGCGACCTGCTCGGCATTGACGAACACCCCGCCCGGTGCCAGCGCGGCGGCGGCCCGCCGGTAGAGCGCGCGCTTGCCGGGGTCGTCCAGGTGGTGGATCGCCAGCGCGCTGACCACCGCGTCGTACCGGCCCGGCGGCAACTCGTCGGCCAGATCGGCCTGGACCGTTCGGTGTGGCACGGACCGCGCGGCCAACTGGTCGGTGGCGCGGGCGAGCATCGCCGGCGCGCCGTCCACCAGGGTCAGCCGGACTCCGGGCACCGCGGCGGACAGCAGCAGCGAGAGCAGACCGGTGCCCGCGCCCAGGTCCAACACCTCGGGGGTACGCCCAGCGGCGAGCGCGGCGCGCAGCGGCGGCGCGGCCACCTGGACGGCGGTGCCGTAGAAGGCGTCGAAGCACGGCACCAGCCGCCTGCGCGCCTCGTCGTAGGTGCCGGCCACCGCGTCGAAGACGTCCGTCACGCCCATCGCAGCCTCCCAGTCTTCGAGACAGTTTTCCCACATTATAAGCGCTCCTGCGTCAACGTTCCTGACCCCTGAATGCGCAAAAGGCCCCCGGCGCGAACCGGGGGCCACTGGGTCCTGCTGGTCAGGTCGGGTCGTGTGCCTTCGCCACACCGACGAACGCCCGCCAGGCCGCCGACCCGAAAACCAAGGCCGGCCCTGCCGGGTCCTTCGAGTCCCGCACACCGACGATGCCAGGCAGGTTGTCCGCAACCTCGATGCAGTCGCCGCCATTGCCGCTGCTGCGGGTGCTCTTCCGCCACTGCGCGCCGGTCAGTTCCATGTCTTCGCCATCTCCGTAAGTAGATCGACGGATTGCCAGTGGGACAGCGCCTCGCCGCGCACGTTCTCCCACGCGGCCAGCATCGCCGCTATGTCCTCGGCACCGGTAACGACTTGCCCCTGAAGCTGATTGTCGAGGTAGCCGGCAATCCGATGCTCGGGCCCTACAGCGATCACGAAGGGACCGTTCAGGCCAGCGTACGCGCCGACAGTAGTGGGAACGATGTGCACGCGGACGTGCGGGGCCCCGCACGCGGTGACGAGGGCCTGCACCTGCTCGTGCATGGTGGCTCGTCCACCGACTGGCCGCCGCAACACGGCTTCGTCGACAACGGCGGTGAAGTGTGGCGGGTCTTCACGGGTCAGAATGCTTTGCCGGGCGAGCCGTGAGGCCAGATGTCGCTCGACGTCGCTGCGGGCGATGACGTCGGCGCCGGCGAGCACGGCGCGTGCGTATGCCTCAGTCTGGAGCAGGCCGGGAAGGACGGTCGACTGAAACGACCGCAGGGAGATCGCCTCACGCTCGATCTCTTGCCACGGTCGGAACCAAATTGGCTCGCGGCGTCTTGAAGTGTCCGGCCAGATGTCCCCTATGGGCCGTCGGAGCGCACTCGCCGCCGCCTCCCGGTGTCGGGGGTGGGGAATGTGGTCGTGGTTCAGCCAGCGCGCGACCGTCTTCCGATCGACCCCAACCAACCCTGCCAGGGACTCAATCGAGTGCCCCGTCTCGGCTAGCGCGGCGCGTAGCGCATCGTTCACGACTTCCCCCATCGAATGCGCGGAATGTCTTGCGACCATATCGCTACGGGCTGTTCTTGTCCCATCACTGCCCGCAAGGTGGGATCAGACGGCGCGGCCGGTAGGGACCCGAGACCCGGCGGGCGCGTTCGTGTCGGGGCCGCTCGTGAACCGGCCAGATCTTGGACAGTTTCCGTTAGGAGATAACGGAAACTGTCCAAGATCTCCATGGGTAAGCACCACTGGCGGCCCCTTCCCAGACTGACGACCAGGGGAGAGCACCGTGCCGCACGAGCCGCCGGCCCGGAAACCCAGACCGAGGCACACCCCCCGGAAGCCACGCTCGGGTGACGTCCTGTACCTGACCCGTGCCGCGAGTGTGCAGTTCATGCGCCCGATCTTCGTCCGGGTGATTCGCGTTCTCGACTGGCCGACGTACGACGGGTGGCTGTGGATTGACGGCTACGAGCTGGGCGCGAAGGGTGACGCGGTCGCGCGCCGGTCCCTGTTCGTGATGCCCGGGGGGCTGATCTGGTCGGACCCGCCCGCCCCGGCAGCCTGTCGGCCGACCACCCGCACGCCAGCCAAGCGCACTCCGGTGCGGCTCGGATGAACAGGCGTCCTCGCCCGCACCAGCCGATGCGCCCGGCGTGGCTCTGCCGTAACTGCGCCGCGCTGTGGCCGTGTTCGCCGGCTCGGCTCCACCTCGCGACGGAGTTCTACGGCCACTCGATCGCCCTGGCGTTCTACCTGGCAGCGAACCTGCAAGACGCGCTTGACGACCTGTACTCCGTTGGCGTTCGGCCTGACCCGCGAGCCCTCCACGCCCGGTTCCTGGGCTGGCTGTCCCTGACCCGCCGGCCTGATCGCGCCGACGTGCGCTGACCGTCCCCGCCAGATGAGGTGCGCTGCGGCTTTGGAGCTGATGTCGCAAACGAATCAACCGCCGATGTCGTCAACGATTCAGCTCCACAGGCTCCGACTCACGCCCTCCGACTCACGCCCTCCGACGCGCTCGCTGCCCCGGTGCGGTGTGAGCCCCACTTGACAGGACCGAAACAGAAGGGACCCGGACCGGAAACCGCCCGGCGGCACGCTTTCCCGACATGACAGACGGTGCACGGTCGGCAACTCCACCGGGGCGGACGCCCCGGGAGGTGGCGACGCACTGCCCGTACTGCGCGCTGCAGTGCGGGATGACGCTGCGCCAGGACGACGCCGGGGTGACGGTCCACCCACGCCAGTTCCCCACCAACCGGGGCGGGCTCTGCCAGAAGGGTTGGACCGCCGCCGAGCTGCTCGACCACCCGGAGCGGCTGACCACCCCGCTGGTGCGCGACCCGGCCACCGGCGAGCTGCGCCCGGCAAGTTGGGACACCGCGCTCGACCGGGTGGTCGCCGGCATCCGCGCCGTCCAGGACGACGCCGGCCGGGACGCGGTCGCCGTTTTCGGGGGCGGTGGCCTGACCAACGAGAAGGCGTACGCGTTGGGCAAGTTCGCCCGGATCGGGCTGCGCACCCGGCACATCGACTACAACGGACGATTCTGCATGTCTTCCGCGGCGGCCGCCGGAATGCGCGCCTTCGGCATCGACCGAGGGCTGCCGTTCCCGCTCGCCGACCTGGGCCGGGCCGACACCCTGCTGCTGGTCGGGGCGAACCCAGCGGAGACCATGCCGCCGCTGGTGCGCTGGCTCACCGAGCAGCGCCGGGGCGGCGGCCAACTGATCGTGGTCGACCCCCGGGTCACCGCCACCGCCCGCCAGGCCGACCTGCACCTGCAACCGCTGCCCGGCACCGACCTCGCGGTGGCCAACGCGCTGCTGCACATCGCCCTCACCGAGGGTTGGGTCGACCGGGCCTACGTGGCCGACCGCACCACCGGATTCGACGCGGTCCGCCGCAGTGTCGCCGCCTGGTGGCCGGCCCGCGCGGAACAGCTCTCCGGAGTGCCGGTGGCCGACCTGGAGGCGACCGCCCGCGCGCTGGGCACCGCGGGACGCGTGATCATCCTGACCGCGCGCGGCGCCGAGCAGCACGCCAAGGGGGTGGACACCGTCACCGCGTACGTCAATCTCGCCCTCGCCCTCGGTCTGCCCGGCCGGGCCGGCTCGGGGTACGGCTGCCTCACCGGCCAGGGCAACGGCCAGGGCGGCCGGGAGCACGGGCAGAAGGCCGACCAGCTCCCCGGCTACCGGAAGATCGACGACCCGGCGGCCCGGGAGCACGTGGCCGGGGTCTGGGGTGTGCCGGCCGACGAGCTGCCCGGCCCGGGAGTGCCCGCCTACCAACTGCTCGACTCGCTCGGCACTGCGGATGGCCCGCGCGCGTTGCTGGTGTTCGGGTCGAACCCGGTTGTCTCGGCACCCCGGGCGGCCCGGATCGAGGGCCGGCTGCGCGACCTGGACCTGCTGGTCGTCGCCGACCTCCTGCTCTCCGAGACGGCCGCGCTGGCGGACGTGGTGCTGCCCACCGCGCAGTGGGCCGAGGAGGACGGCACCATGACCAACCTGGAGGGCCGGGTGCTGCGGCGGCGCGCGCTACGGCCACCCCCGCCGGGCGTCCGGACCGACCTCGCCATCATCGCCGACCTCGCAGCCCGGCTGGCCGCCGCCGAAACGGCCGCCGCAGAAGCGCCCGCCGCAGAAGCGCCCCCCGCGGAAGCGCACGCCGGCGCGCGACCGGAAGCCGTTGCGGCAGCGCGTTTTCCGGCCGACCCGAGCGTCGTCTTCGCCGAGCTGCGCCGGGCCTCCGCCGGTGGGGCCGCCGACTACGCAGGCATCAGCTGGGACCGGATCGACGCCGACGACGGTGTCTACTGGCCCTGCCCGACCGAGGACGGGCCGGACACGCCACGACTCTTCGCCGACCGGTTCGGCACCCCGGACGGCCGGGCCCGCTTCCACCCCGTCGACCATCGACCGGCCGCCGAGCAGGTCTGCGCCACCTACCCGCTGCACTTCACCACCGGCCGAGTGCTGGCGCAGTACCAGTCGGGCACCCAGACCCGACGGGTGGCCGCGCTGCGGCGCGCCGCCCCGGAGGCGTTCGTCGAACTGCACCCCGACCTGGCCGCCCGGCTGGGCATCGACGACGGCGACCCGGTGCGGGTCACCTCGCGTCGAGGTGAGTTCCGCGCCCCGGCCCGGCTCAGCGCCGGGATCCGACCGGACACCGTGTTCGCCCCGTTCCACTACGCGGGGGCGGGACGCGCCAACTCGGTGACCAACGACGCGGTGGACCCGATCTCCGGGATGCCCGAGTTCAAGATCTGCGCGGTCCGGGTGGAGAAGGCATGACCGCCCGGGTGGTGATCGTCGGCAACGGGATGGCGGGCGCGCGTCTGGCCGCTGAGCTGCACGCCCGGGAGGGAGACCGGAAGGTCACCGTGCTCGGGGCGGAGCCGCACCGCGCGTACAACCGGATCCTGCTCTCAGCCCTGCTGGCCGGCCGGATCGACGAGCCGGACGTGGAGTTGACCGAGGCCGCCGGGCACGGCGTCGACAGGCGCAGCGGCGTACCCGTGGCCGCCGTCGACCGGTCCGCCCGGGAGGTCCGCACCGACGATGGCGAACGAATCGGGTACGACCACCTGGTGCTGGCCACCGGCGCGCGGGCGGTGGTGCCGTCGCTGCCCGGCCTCGACCCGGCGAACCTGCCGGAGCGGGTGGTTCCCTTCCGGACCCTGGACGACTGCCGGCGGATCCTCGCCGCCGCGGACGGCGCCCGCAGCGCGCTGGTGCTCGGCGGCGGGCTACTCGGTCTGGAGGCCGCCCGAGGGCTGGCCACCCGAGGTCTGGCCACCACAGTGGTGCACCCGCGAGAGCACCTGATGGAACGGCAACTGGACCCGGCGGCCGGCGCGGTGCTCGCCGGCACGCTCGCCGGTTTCGGCGTCACCGTCCAACTGGGGGTGTCGGCGACCGGCGTGGCCGCGGACGCCAGCGGTGTCCGCCTCGACCTGGCCGACGGCCGGTCGTTGCGCGCCGACCTGCTGGTGCTCTCCTGCGGCGTACGCCCGGACACCGCCCTCGCGCAGGCCGCCGGCCTGACCGTGCGGCGCGGCGTGGTGGTGGACGACCGGCTGCGGACGACCGACAGGTCCATCTCGGCGATCGGCGACTGCGCCGAGCACGACGGCGTGCTCACCGGGCTGGTCGCGCCCGCCTGGGCCCAGGCCCAGGTGCTCGCCGACGTGCTGACCGGGACGGACCCGCTGGCCCGCTATCGGCCCCGGCCGGTGGTGACCCGGCTGAAGGCCGCCGGGATCGACCTGGCCTCGATGGGTGACGCCGCCAGTGTCGGGCCGGGCGAGGAGCTGACCTTCGCCGACCCGGCCCGGGGCACGTACGCCCGGTTGCGGATTCGGGACGAGCGGCTGATCGGCGCGATCCTGCTCGGCGACAACCCGGCGGTCGGCACGGTGATCCAGCTCTTCGACCGTGGGCACCCGGTGCCGAGTGACCGGCGGGCGCTGCTGCTCGGCCGGGCACTCGGTGCGGCCGGCGCGACTCCGGCCGCCTCACCGGCGCTGATGCCGGACGGGGCCACTGTCTGTCAGTGCAACTCGGTGAGCAAGGGCGCTCTGGTCAGAAGCTGGCGCTCCGGTGCCCGGACGGTGGATGCGGTGGTGGCCGCGACCCGGGCCGGCACCGGATGTGGCGGATGTCGGGACGCAGTGAGCGGCATCGTCGACTGGCTCAGCGAGGCGGAATCGGTGGAGGTGGCGCGATGAGCGGCGGCGATCTGGTCGTCATCGGCAACGGCATGGTCGGGCAGCGTTTCGTGGACGCGCTGCGCGCCCGTGACCCACAGGGCAGCTGGCGGGTGACAGTGCTGGCCGAGGAGAGCCGGCCGGCGTACGACCGGGTGCGGCTCTCGGCGTACTTCGACGGGGTGGGTGAGAGCGAACTCAACCTGCACACACCGCACGACGGGGTACGGCTGCGACTCGGTGAGCCGGCCACCGCCGTCGACCGGGACCGGCGGGTGGTGACCACCGCCGTCGGCGAATATTGCTACGACGCGCTGGTGCTGGCCACCGGGTCGTACGCGTTCGTGCCGCCGGTGGCCGGCACGGAGCTGCCCGGGGTCTTCGTCTACCGGACTTTGGACGACCTGGCGGCGATCAGGGAGTACGCGCGAGGCCGGCGGGCCGGCGCGGTGATCGGCGGCGGGCTGCTCGGCCTGGAAGCCGCGAACGCCCTGCGGCTGCTCGGCCTGAGCACCGACGTGGTCGAGTTCGCGCCCCGGCTGATGCCGGTGCAGGTGGACCAGGCCGGCGGGGCGATGCTCCGCCGCTACGTCGACGAGTTGGGCGTACGGACCCATCTCGGGGTGGCGACCACCGCGATCCGTCCCGGCCCGGACGGCGGCGTCGCGGCACTGGAACTCTCCGACGGCACGGCCATCGACGCGGAGCTGGTGGTGGTGGCCGCCGGCATCCGGCCCCGGGACCAGTTGGCCCGGGACGCCGGCCTGCCGCTGGGTCCGCGCGGCGGGGTGCTTGTCGACGCGACCTGCCGCACCGCCGACGAGCGGATCTGGGCCGTCGGCGAGTGCGCGGCGGTCGAGGGCACCTGCCACGGCCTGGTCGCGCCGGGGTACGCGACGGCCGAGGTGGTGGCCGATCGGCTGGTCGGCGGCGTGGCGACCTTCCCGGGCGCGGACACCGCCACCAAGCTCAAGCTGCTCGGCGTCGACGTGGCCTCGTTCGGCGACGCCCACGGCACGACCGAGGGCTGCCTGGACGTCACGTTCACCGACCCGGCCACCCGGGTCTACGCGAAGCTGGTCCTCTCCGACGACGCGCACACCCTGCTCGGCGGGGTGCTGGTCGGATGTTCAGCGCGGGCGGGGTGTTGCAGACAGTCATCGAGATGGACAGCGGATATCTCTTCCTGATGTCGATCAGCGA
>NZ_JBEXHP010000110.1:0-18108 GCF_040607895.1 Micromonospora sp. NPDC005220 | reverse complement strand
CCGGCCCCGTACTCGTCGGCGCCCAGGTCGCCGCGGCGGCCGACGCCGGTGCCCGGTTCACCGTCGCGCCCGGCCTGGACCTCGCGGTCGCCGACGCCGCCGCCGCGCGTGGCCTGCCGCACCTGCCCGGCGTGGCCACCCCCACCGAGGCCCAGCAGGCGCTGCGGCACGGCCTCACCTGGCTCAAGGCGTTCCCGGCGATCTCCCTCGGGCCGGCCTGGTTCAAGGCAGTGGCCGGCCCGCTGCCGCAGTTGCGCTTCGTCGCGACCGGCGGCCTCGACGCCAGCAACGCGGGAGCGTTCCTGCAAGCGGGCGTACGCGTGGTCGCCGTCGGCTCCGCCCTCTCCGACCCCACCCAACTGGACGCTCTGGCCAAGCTGACCCGCGCCACCTCCTGACGCGTTCAGCCGGTGCCGTGCCGGGCGTCAGCCGGTGCTCGCCGGTCGGTCGAGGAAGAGCAGGCGGGCCCGCTTCTCCGGCAGGTCGATCAGCGGTCCGAGCCGGAACCCGGTGCGCAGGAACCGGTCGACGGCCCGGCCGTTGCGGGCGTCGGGCTCCATCACCACCCGCAGCCAACGCGGGTCGGCGAGGACGAAGTCGAGGATCGCGCCGAACACCGCGCCGGTGAACCCCCGCTCGACCGTCACCGGTGGCCCGATGAGCAGGTGAACGCCGATGTCACCGGGGCGTACGTGGTAGCACTCGCCGACCGGGTCGGCCTCGGGCTGGTAGGTCTGGGCCAGCGCGACCGGCACACCGTCGCGGTGCACCAGGTACGCGTGATGGGTGCTCAGCGAGTCCAGGTACGCGTAGATCTCGTGCACCCGTTCGCGGCTCGCCTCCCGCATCCCCCAGAACCGGGCCCGCTCCTGGGTGACCCACCCGTGCAGCAGGTCGACGTCCTGGTCCGGCCGCACGGCGCGGATGGTGACCACCCCGAAACCGGCGACGTCGCTGCGGTAGTGCTGCTGATCAATGGTCATCTGGCTCCTCAACGAGACGGTCCCAGTCCGTTACGACCGGTAGCAGGTCACCGGCCAGCCAGGCGGGGCTCTGGTCGTCGTGGTGCGGGTCGCCGGGAATCCCGCAGGCGCCCAGCGGGACCACCCAGCGGCTGTCCTCGCGGCGGGCCAGGTCCCAGACGAATCGCGCCGCCGGCCCCCGGAAGCACCGGTGGGTGACGCCCGGCACGCTGGAGGTGGCCAACACGCAGTCGTGGTCACCGTCGAGCCGGGGACCGGGACCGGCATCCGGGTCGGGCAGGGCACGCCACGACGCCAGCCGGTGCAGGTCCCCCCAGGGTGGCGTCGAGGCCGCCGCGTCGGCGACCTCCTCGGCCGCCGCGCCCACCAGCGCGGCGACGTCCACGCCGGGCAGCGGGGCCGTGCCGAGCAGGTGCTCCAGCGCGTAGCCGACGCGCGGCGTCACCGCCAGCCAGGGCGCGAACACCTCGGGGTACGCGGGCGGCTCGGCCAGCGCGGCCAGCGCCGGGTGGGCGGCGATCCGGCGTACGACAGCCGCCCGCAGGAGGGCGTAGGCCGCCGCGTCCGTGCTGTCGGCGGTCATCCGGCGGTCCCAGCTCAGCAGCCGCTCGCGCAGCGCGGCGGCGGCCGGGCCGAGCCCCGCCGACTCGGCGAGCACCGCCAGCAGTGGCCCGGCCGCGCCCAGGTACGTGTCGGTGTGCACAGTGGCCATCTCGTCGGCCGTCCAGCCCGGACGGGCGTCGAGCAGCTCGGCGATGCGGTGCGCCCGGTGTGGTGGGGCGAACTCCACCCCGAACGGTGCCGCCAGCCCGCGTTCGTTGGCCATCACCGCCCGACCCACCACCTCGGCGCGGGGCATCGGCGCATGCCAGCCCTGCCAGCCGTGGGCGGCGTCCCAGCCGGGGACCACCCGCCGGCCGTTCTCCGGGTGCCGTACCGGCACCGCCCCGGCGACCCGGTGCAGCAGCCCGCCGGCGGTGTCCGCCGCCTGCACCACGTTGACCGGCTCCACCCAGTGCCGCAGCGCGTGGTCCACATCGGCCACGGTACGGGCGCGCAGCAGCTCCGGCAGCGTCGCGAAGCCCAGGTCACCCCGGACCCGGGGCGGGTAGCGCAGGCTGATGGCCGTCTCGTCGTCCGGCCCACCGGCGATCACCGGACCACGATCGGTCTCCACCACCTCGACCTCGACCGGGTCGGCCCCGGCCACCTCGATCGTCTCGACGTGGCGGTGCACCGGGCGCCAGCCGTCCGGGCCGAGCGCCTGCACCCGGTGGCCGTCGCGGCGCAGCCGCTCCGCGTACACGTCCTGGTAGTCGGCCATCGCGTTGGTGATCGCCCAGGCCACCGGGCCGGTGTGCCCGAAGTGCGCGATGCCCGGCACGCCCGGCACCGCCAGCCCGACCACGTCGTACTCCGGGCAGGCCAGCCGGATCTGCTGGTAGACGCCGGGATCCTCGAGGAACCGGTGCGGGTCGCCGGCGAGCAGCGCGGCCCCGGTGCCGGTGCGCTCGGCGGCGAGCAGCCACCCGTTGCTGCCGGCGACGGCCGGCCCGTCGGTGGCGAACGTGTCGATGGCGTCCGGCCCGAGTTGCTGCGCCACGTGCTCGCGCCAGAGCTTGCCGGGGAACCCGGCGAACAGGATGTGGTGGCCCAGCCAGACCGCCAGCGGTGTCCACGGTTCCCACCGACCCGGGCGCAGCCCGGTGGCGGCGAACTCCGGCGAGCGGGCCGCCCCGGCGGCGAGAGCGGCGTTGACGCCGTCCACGTAGGCGCCCACCCATTGGGCGGTCGCCGGGTCCAGCGCGGCGTGGCAGCGGCGGGCGGTGTCGTCGAGTCGTACCCGTCGGGCGAACCGGTCCCAGCCGAGCGCGTCGGGGCCGAGGAACGCCGCGCTGGTGCCCCGGGCGCGGTGCCGTTCCACCTCGATCTGCCAGGCCCGGTCGTACGCGGTCACCCGGCCCTGTGCCGCCGCCAGCGCGAGCGGATCGTCGGCCCGCAGGTGCGGCACGCCCCACCGGTCGCGGAAACGTTCGGTACTCACGCCGGCTCCGGGGCCAGGGTGGTGGCGCGGCGGCGGGCGGCGGGAACGACCAGCGGGGTGCCCGTCTCGGGGTCGTCGATGACCCGGCAGGGCAGCCCGAACACCTCCGTCACCAGGTCGGCGGTGACCACCGACGCCGGCTCCCCGGCGGCCACCACACGTCCGTCGCGCATGGCGATCAGGTGGGTGGCGTAGCGGGCCGCGTGGTTCAGGTCGTGCAGCACCGCGACCAGCGTGCGGCCCTGCTCCTCGTGCAGTCGGGCGCAGAGGTCCAGGATCTCGATCTGGTGGGCGATGTCGAGGTACGTGGTCGGCTCGTCGAGCAGCAGCAGGGGCGTCTGCTGGGCCAGCGCCATGGCGATCCAGACCCGCTGCCGCTGCCCGCCGGACAGTTCGTCCACCGGCCGGTCGGCGAGGTCGTCGACGCCGGTCGCGGCCATCGACTCCTCGACCACCCGCTCGTCCTCGCGCGACCACTGCCGCAGCAGCCCCTGGTGGGGGTAGCGACCCCGGGCCACCAACTCGGCGACGCTGATGCCGTCCGGTGCGATCGACGACTGCGGCAGCAGGCCGAGGGTACGGGCCACAGTGCGGGCGGGCAGGTCGTGAATGTCCCGCCCGTCCAGCAGCACCGCACCGGCGCTGGGGCGCAGCATCCGGGACAGTGCGCGCAGCAGCGTCGACTTACCGCACGCGTTCGGGCCGATGATCACCGTGAAGGACCGGTCGGGCACCGCCACGGTCAGGTTCTCGGCGATGGTGCGCTGGTCGTAGGCGAGGGTCAGCGCGGTGCCGCCGAGCCGGGAATCGCCGGGTCGCATGGGTGCTCCTTCGAGGGCGTCACGAGTGTTCACAGCCGGCCCGCCCGACGTTCCATCGCCAGCAGCCAGACCAGGTAACCGCCGCCGATGACGCCGGTCACCACGCCGACCGGGAGTTGGTGCCCGTCGAACGCGCGTTGGGCCAGCAGGTCGGCCCCGACCAGCAGCGCCGCGCCGACGGCCATCGACGGCAGCAGGTTCGGGCCCGGTGCCCGGGTCAGCCGCTTCGCCAGGTGCGGGGCGACGAGCGCCACGAAGGACACCGGCCCGGCGGCGGCCGCCGCGAACGAGACCAGCAGCACGGCGGCGGCGAGCAGCACCAGGCGCAGCCGGCGTACCGCCACACCCAGGGCGCTGGCGGCGTCGTCGCCCAACTCCATCATCCGCAGCGCCGGGGCGCAGCCGATGAGCACCAGCGGCGCCACCACGACCAGGACGACGAGCAGCGGTCCGGCGTTGGCCCAATCCCGCCCGTCCAGGCTGCCGGTGAGCCAGAGCACCGCGCGGGCGGCGTCCATCAGGGGCGCCCGGGTCAGCAGGTAGCCGTTGACGCCGGTCAGGATCGCGGCCACTCCGATGCCGACCAGGATGAGCCGGTAGCCGTGCACTCCGCGTCGCCAGGCGAGCGCGTAGATCACCAGGCCGGTGCCGAGGCCACCGACGACCGCCGCGCCCGCGAGGGCCAGGCTGCTGCCGCCGAGGACGACCACCACCAGCGCCCCGGTCGATGCGCCCTGGGTGAAGCCGAGGATGTCCGGGCTGCCCAGTGGGTTGCGGACCAGCGACTGGAACACCGTGCCGGCGAGAGCCAGCGCCGCGCCGACCAGCAGAGCCGTGACCAGCCGGGGCAGGCGCAGGTCGTACAGGATGAACTGCTCCGCCAGGGTGCCGCCGCCGGTCAGCGTGCGCAGCACGTCCGCCGGCCCCATCGGGTAGTCACCGCTGCCCAGGGCCACCAGGCCGAACCCGGCCGCGAGCAACGCGGCGCCGGCACCGACGCCCAACGCGCGGGGCCGGAACCGCAGCGACAACCCCCCGGGAGTACGGATGACGCTCACGCCATCGCTCCGCTTCGCTGCGCGTTGGCGCGAGGCGCCACGCTGCTGAGCCTGATGGTTCGCTCGCTCCGCTCGCTCACGCCATCGCTCCGCTTCGCTGCGCGTTGGCGCGAGGCGCCACGCTGCTGAGCCTGATGGTTCGCTCGCTCCGCTCGCTCACGGCTGGGCCACCCGTCGGCGGCTGACCAGCCACAGGAAGAGCGGGCCGCCCAGCACGGCGGTCACCATGCCGACCTGGAGTTCCCCGGGCCGGCCCAGCACCCGGCCGAGCACGTCGGCGCCGAGCAGCAGAGCGGGCGCGAGCACCGCGCAGTACGGCAGCAGCCAGCGCAGGTCCGGGCCGGTCAGGGCGCGGACCAGGTGCGGCACCAGCAGCCCGACGAAGACGATCGGGCCGCACGCGGCGGTCGCCGCGCCGCAGAGCAGGGTCACCGCGACGATCACGGCGGCGCGGATCAGCGCGGGTCGAGCGCCGAGGGCGCGCGCCGCGTCGTCGCCGAGGGCGAGCGCGTTCAGCGGGCGGGCGGCACCGAGCGCGACCAGCAGCCCGACCAGGATGAACGGCAGCACCCGGGTCACTGTCGCGGAGTCCGCGCTGGCCAGCGAGCCGACCGTCCAGAACCGCAGCCGCTCCAGCGAGGCGGTGTCCAGCAGCATCACCGCGCTCACGTACGAGTAGAGGGTGGCGTTGAGGGCTGCCCCGGCCAGCGCGAGTCGGGCCGGGGTGGCGCCCCGTCCGCCGCCGACGGCGTAGACGAGCGCGGTCACCGCCGCCGCGCCGAGCAGCGCGAACCAGACGTACCCGCCGACGGCGGTGACGCCCAGGAACGCGGCGGCGGTGGCGACGGCCGCGGAGGCCCCGGCGTTGATGCCGAGCAGCCCGGGGTCGGCGAGCGGGTTGCGGGTGAGGGCCTGCATGACCGCGCCGGCCACCCCGAGGGCACCGCCGGCGAGCAGCCCGAGCAGGGTGCGGGGCAGGCGCATCCGGTGCACCACGGCGTACTCGGCGGCGTCGCGGTGCAGCAACCCGGACCAGACGTCGGCGAGCGGCATCGCCTTCGCGCCGACCGCGATGCTGAGCAGCACGATCACCGCGAGCAGTGCCACGGCGGCGACCAGGCCGGCGGCGCGGGCGGCCCGACGGCCACGCCGGCTCGGGGGTGCGGCCGTGTCCCTGGCCGGCACGGACGGTGCCGGTCGGGTGACGGTGGGTGTGGCGTCCAGTGTGGGCTCCGGGGTGGTGGCGACACGGCGAACCGCTGTTGACAATGACCGAGGTTAGGCTAACCTAACCCCGCTGCCCCGGTCGACCCCGGCCAACCTTTGATCGAAAGACAACACCATGCCCGATGCTCTGTCCGCCCGTCGCCTCTCCCGCCGTGGCCTGCTGGCCGCCGGTGGCGCTGCCACGCTGGCCACCCTGCTCGCCGCCTGCGGCACTGACGACACCGCGAAACCCGCCGCCGGAAACGGAAGTGGCCCCTGGTCGTTCACCGACGACCGTGGCACGAAGGTCGAGGCCCCGGCCCGTCCGACCCGCGTGGTGGCCTTCACCGGCGTGGCGGCGGCCCTGATCGATTTCGGTCTCGACAAGCAGATCGTGGGCGTGTTCGGTGAGACCAAGCGGGCCGATGGCACCGCCGACCCGCAGGCCGGCGACCTGAACGTCGAAGGCGTCGAGATCCTCGGCAACGTGTGGGGCGAGTTCAGCCTGGAGAAGTACGCCGCTCTGCGCCCCGAACTGCTGGTCACCCACATGTACGACCCGGACGCGCTCTGGTACGTGCCGGACGAGAGCAAGGCCAAGATCCTCCCGCTGGCGCCCAGTGTGGCGATCACCACCGCCCGGGTGCCGATGACCAAGCCCATCGAGCGGTACGCGGCGCTGGCCGAATCGCTCGGCGCGGACCTGTCCGCGAAGAAGGTCACCGACGGGAAGGCCCGCTTCGACGCCGCCGCCGAGGCGGTCCGGCAGGCGGTCAAGGCCAACCCCGGGATCAAGGTGATGGCCTGCTCCGGCAGCCCCGACCTCTTCTACGTCTCCAACCCGAAGGTCAGCACCGACCTGATGTACTTCGCCGAGTTGGGCGTCGACATCGTGGTACCCACCAAGCTCGAAGCCGGCGACTACTTCGAGGCGCTGAGCTGGGAGAGCGCCGGCAAGTTCCCGGCCGACCTGATCCTGCTGGACAATCGCAGCACCGCGCTCCAGGCCAAGGACCTCACCGCCAAGCCGACCTGGCAGCAACTGCCGGCGGTCAAGGCCAACCAGGTGAGCCCGTGGGACGCGGTACCCCGCTTCTCGTACGCCGGCTCCGCGCCGCTGCTGGAGAACCTCGCCACCGCCATCCGGAACGCGAAGAAGGTCAGCTGACGAACCCCGCATCCCGAGGCGCATCGTCGCGCCTCGGGTGGGTTCCGGCTGCCCTCGTCCAGAACGTGGAAGGACATTCCGTGACCGTGCCGACGTACCCCGTCGAGACCACCGTGCCGCCACCGGCGTCAACCGCCGCGCGGGCCCAGCTGCTGCACGGCGGTTCGGTCGAGCAGTACCGCCGGACGATCGCCGACGGCGTCGACCGGGTGGCCCGCCGAGTGGCCACCGTGGACCGCCCCGGCACCGGAATCACACCGGCCGAGCTGGCCCCCCTGGTCGACCGGGTGGACCTCGACCGTCCCCTGGGCGACGCCGGCGCCGCACTGGACGAGTTGGAGGACGTCTACCTACGCGACGCCGTCTGGTTCCACCACCCCCGCTACCTGGCCCACCTCAACTGCCCGGTGGCCATCCCGGCGCTGCTCGGCGAGGCGGTGCTCAGTGCCGTGAACTCCTCCCTGGACACCTGGGACCAGAGCTCCGGGGCCACCCTCATCGAGCGGCGGCTGATCGACTGGACGGCCGAACGGATCGGCCTCGGTCCCCGCGCCGACGGCGTCTTCACCAGCGGTGGCAGCCAGTCCAACCTCCAGGCGCTGCTGCTGGCCCGGGAGGAGGCGTGTGTCGACGCCATCGGCCCGGCGGCACGCGCCGACCTGCTGCCCCGGCTGCGGGTGCTCACCTCCGCCGCCGGTCACTTCAGCGTGCAGAAGTCGGCCAGGCTGCTCGGCCTGGCCCCGGACGCGGTGATCGCGGTGCCCACCGACGACCGGCGGCGGATCCGCCCGGCCGCCGTCCGCGACGAGATCGCCCGGTGCCGCCAGGCCGGGCTGGTGGTGATGGCCGTCGTCGGCACCGCCGGCACCACCGACTTCGGCTCGATCGACCCGCTCACCGAGCTGGCCGGGATCTGCGCGGCGGCCGGCGTCTGGCTGCACGTGGACGCCGCGTACGGCTGTGGTCTGCTCGTCTCGCCGACGCGCCGGCACCTGCTCGACGGCATCGAGCGGGCCGACTCGGTCACCGTCGACTTCCACAAGTCGTTCTTCCAGCCGGTCAGCTCCAGCGCGCTGCTGGTCCGCGACCGGCGGACGCTGCGGCACGTCACCTACCACGCCGACTACCTCAACCCGGCCCGCATGGTCGAGCAGCGCATCCCCAACCAGGTCGACAAGAGTCTGCAGACCACCCGCCGCTTCGACGCGTTGAAGCTCTGGCTCACCCTGCGGGTGATGGGCCCGGACGCACTCGGCGGGCTCTTCGACGAGGTCGTCGACCGGGCTGCCGACGCCTGGCAACTGGTCAGCGAGGACCCGCGCTTCGAGGTGGTGACGCGCTCGCAGCTGAGCACTGTGGTCTTCCGCTACCTGCCCACCGGACCGGGCCGGGAGTTGGCCGACGCCGCCAATCTGCACGCCCGGGAGGCCCTCGCGGCGTCCGGTCTCGCCGTGGTCGCCGGGACCCGGGTGGACGGCCGGCACTTCCTGAAGTTCACACTGCTCAACCCGGCCACCACGGTCGACGACGTCGGGCACGTGCTCGACCTGATCGCCACCCACGCCGGCCGGTACGTGCACGACCACGTCGCCGCCGATCTGACCTGCCCCGTCGGCTGATGCCGATGAACCTGCCCGGTCGGCTGACGCCGGTGACCACGAACCTGCGCCTGGAGACCCCGATGTCCACCCACGACTTCATCGCCATCGGGTTGGGCCCGTACAACCTGGGCCTGGCCTGTCTCACCGCGCCGATCGACGAGCTGGACGCGGTGTTCCTGGAGGCACGGCCGAGCCTCGCCTGGCACCCCGGCATGCTGCTGGAGTCGGCCCGGTTGCAGACCCCGTTCATCGCGGACCTGGTCAGCCTCGCCGACCCGACATCGCCGTACTCCTTCCTCAACTACCTCAAGGACATCGGCCGGCTCTACCCGTTCTACATCCGGGAGAGCTTCTACCCGCTGCGCAGCGAGTACGACGCGTACTGCCGGTGGGCGGCGGCGAAACTACCGAACCTGCGTTTCGGTCAGACGGTGACCACTGTGGAGTACGACAGCGCAGCCGAGCGGTACCTGGTGCGGGCCAGCACCGGCACGGGGGAGACCGTCGAATACCGGGCCCGGCACCTGGTGCTCGGCACCGGCACCCCGCCGCACCTGCCGCCGGCCGTCGCCGGGCTGCCCGGCGCCGTGCACAACTCCCACTACCTGGAGCACCGCACGGCGCTGCGCACCAAGCGCAGCATCACCGTGGTGGGCAGCGGGCAGAGCGCCGCCGAGATCTACCACGACCTGCTCGGTGACATCGACCGGTACGGCTACCAGCTCAACTGGGTGACCCGGTCGCCGAGGTTCTTTCCGCTCGAATACACCAAGCTGACGCTGGAGATGACCTCACCGGACTACGTGGACTACTTCCACGCGCTGCCCGAGGCGACCCGCTACCGGCTGGAGTCCGAGCAGAAGGGCCTGTTCAAGGGGATCAACGCCGACCTGATCAACGACATCTTCGACCTGCTCTACGCGCACAGCGTCGACGGACCGGTGAACACCCGCTTGCTCACCAACACCGAGCTGGTCAGCGCCGACCACCAGGACGGGCAGTACACGCTGGGGTTGCGGCAGGTGGAGCAGGAACGCGACTTCGCCCTGCGTACCGAGGGCCTCGTCCTGGCCACCGGCTACCACTACCGGGTGCCGGAGTTCCTCGCGCCGGTGCGGGACCGGATCCGCTGGGACGCGCACGGTCGCTTCGACGTGGCCCGCAACTACAGCATCGACCACAGTGGGCGGGGCATCTTCCTGCAGAACGCGGGCACCCACACGCACAGCATCACCTCACCCGACCTGGGCATGGGCGCCTACCGCAACTCCTGGATCATCCGCGAGCTGCTGGGCCGGGAGCACTACCCGATCGAGAAGAGCATCACCTTCCAGGAGTTCGGGGTGTCGTCGTGACCACCGTCTTCACCCGTACCGACGAGAAGCTCGGCGAGTTCGCGCTGCGGCCGCTCGACCCGGACGCCGACGCGGCGCTGCTGCACAGCTGGGTGACCCACCCGAAGGCGACGTTCTGGCTGATGCAGGACGCCGACGAGGCCCAGGTGGCCGAGGAGTACCGGCGGATCGCCGAGCACCCGCACCACGACGCGTACCTCGGGCTGTGGCGGGGGAGGCCCGCCTTCCTCGCGGAGCGCTACGACCCGGCCCACGTCGAGCTGGTCGGCCTCTACGACCACCAGCCCGGCGACGTGGGCATGCACTTCCTCTGCGCACCTGTCGACACGCCCGTGCACGGCTTCACCCGGGCGGTGATCGGCACCGTGCTGGCGTGGCTCTTCGACGACCCGACGACCCGACGCGTGGTGGTCGAGCCGGACGTGCGCAACACCGCAGTGCACGCGCTGAACGCCGCCGTCGGCTTCACCGTCGTCGGCCCGATCGCCAAGCCCGAGAAGGACGCGTTGCTCAGCGTCTGCACCCGAGCCCAGTTCCAGGCCGCCGCCGACCGCGCCGCCGTCGACCGCGCTGCCGCCACCCGAACCGAAGGAGCCCCGGCGTGACCACCACCGCCGTCCCCGCCCACCCGCCCGTCGTCGCCGCGTACCCCGCCTCCGGCGGCCCGGTCGGGCACCTCACCCCGCCACGGTGGGCCCGGGCCAACCGGCTGCTGGTCCGCAAGGCGCTCGCCGAGTTCACCCACGAGCGGCTGCTCACCCCGAAGGCCGTGCCCGGCCCCGACGACCGGCAGTGGTACGAGGTTCGCAGCGACGACGGGACGGTCAGCTACCGGTTCGCGGCGCGGGTGCTCGCCCTGGCGCACTGGCAGATCGACGCGGACAGCATCACCCGACACCGCGACGGCACCTCCCTGGCACCGGACGCCGTGGACCTCATCGCCGAGCTGCGCGACAGCCTCGGGCTCTCCGCGCGGGTGCTCCCGGTCTACCTGGAGGAGATCACCTCGACGCTGGCCGGTACGGCGTACAAGCTGGCCCAGGCCGCGCCGAGCGCGGCCGAGCTGGCGGAGGCGGACTTCCAGACCATCGAGACCTCGATGACCGAGGGCCACCCCTGCTTCGTGGCGAACAACGGCCGGCTCGGCTTCGGCGTCGACGAGTACCACAGGTACGCCCCGGAGGCCGCCGCGCCGGTGCGGCTGGAGTGGCTGGCCGCGCACCGGGACCACTCGACGTTCAGCAGTGCCGCCGACCTGGACTACGACACGCTGATCGAGAGCGAGCTGAACGCCGAGACCCGGGCCCGGTTCGCGGCCACGATGGCCGATCTCGGGCTGGACCTCGCCGACTACCACCTGATCCCGGCGCACCCGTGGCAGTGGTGGAACAAGCTGGCCGTCACCTTCGCCGGGGAGCTGGCCGAGCGCCGGCTGGTGCACCTCGGCCCCGGGCCGGACGTGTACCTCGCCCAGCAGTCCATCCGCACCTTCTTCAACGTCAGCGAGCCGGGTCGGCACTACGTCAAGACCGCGCTGTCGGTGCTGAACATGGGCTTCATGCGGGGGTTGTCGGCCGCGTACATGGCGGCCACCCCGGCGATCAACGACTGGCTGGCCGACCTGATCGCCGGCGACGAGGTGCTGACCGGCACCGGCCTGACCGTCATCCGGGAGCGGGCCGCGGTGGGTTACCGGCACCGGCAGTACGAGGCGGCGACCGACCGCACCTCCCCGTACCGCAAGGTGTTGGCCGCCCTGTGGCGGGAGAGCCCGGTGCCCGACCTGGCGCCAGGGGAGCGACTGTCCACCATGGCCGCGCTGCTGCACGTCGACGACGAGGGCGGCTCACTGGCGGCGGCGCTGATCGCCCGGTCCGGCCTGACGCCCGAGGCGTGGCTGCGCCGCTACCTGGACGCCTACCTGACCCCGCTGCTGCACAGCTTCTACGCCCACGACCTGGCCTTCATGCCGCACGGCGAGAACGTCATCCTGGTCCTCGACGAGCAGGACACGGTCCAGCGGGTGATCTTCAAGGACATCGCCGAGGAGATCGCGGTGCTGAGCCCCGAGGTTGAGCTGCCGGCGGCGGTGGAGCGGATCCGCGTCGAGGTACCCGACGACACCAAGCTGCTGACCATCTTCACCGACGTGGTGGACTGCTTCCTGCGGCACCTCAACGCGGTCCTGGTCGAGGCCGGTGTGCTCGCCGAGGACGACTTCTGGCGGACGGTCGCGGCCTGCGCCGCCGACTACTTCGACCGGGTGCCGCACCTGGCCGAGCGGGTCCGCGACTACGACCTGTTCGCACCGGAGTTCACCCTGTCCTGCCTCAACCGGCTGCAACTGCGCGACAACCAGCAGATGATCGACCTGGCCGACCCGTCGGCGGCGCTCCAGTTCGTCGGCACCCTCAGCAACCCGCTCGCCGCCCACGCGCCGGCCCGGTGACCGCCATCGCGTTTGGTCAGCGCCCACGCCAGCGGGTGCAATAGGGCGCGTTCACTACCCTGGCGTGATGAACCGAGTCGCCGCCGCTGGCCGGGTTCCGCTCTGGCGGGACCGGACCTTCGGCACGTACTGGATTGCGCAGTCGCTCTCGGCGGCCGGCGACTCGTTCGCCTACCTGGCGGTGCCGCTGCTGGTGCTCCAGGCGACCGGCTCGGTGGCGCGAATGGGCCTGCTCACCGCCGTCGCGGGCGCGGCGTCCGTCGTCGCCGGGATCTTCGGCGGGGTGCTGGTCGACCGGTACAACCGCCGCACCCTGATGATCGTGGCGGATCTGACCCGGTTGGTGCTCTACGGCCTGGTGCCACTGGCGTGGCTCGCCGGCCCGCAGGTCTGGCTCCTCTTCGTCGTGCTGCCGATCTGCGAGGCGGCCGGCATGGTGTTCCAGGTCGCCGCGGTGACCGCGGTCCGCAACCTCGTCGACTCCGACCGGATCACCGAGGCCAACGGCCGGTTGCAGGCGACGTACGCGGCGGCGGCCGTCCTCGGTCCGTTGCTCGCCGGTGTGGTGGCGGCCCGCTTCGGCCCGGCGACAGCCATCGCCGTCAACGCCGCGAGCTTCGCGCTCTCGGCGGCGGGCCTGTGGCTGATCCGACTGCGTCCCGTCCAGGTGGACGAGGGGGTGGCCCGGCAGCGCCCGCTCGCCGAGTTCCTCGCCGGGGCGCGGTTTTTGTGGCGACAGCCCGTGCTGCGCGCGCTGACCGTCCTGCTGTCGGTCTTCATCTTCCTCACCTACGGCTTCGTCGACGTGCTCATCTACCACGTCACGCACGACCTCGGCGGCTCCGAGGGCACCGTCGGCACGGTGCTCGGCCTGGCGGCTCTGGGCACTGTCGCCGGTGCGCTGCTGGTGGCCCCGCTGCGTCGCCGTCGCGGCTTCGGTGCCACCTGGATCGGCGCACACGCGGTCTGCGGTTTCGCGGTGGCGGGTGTCGGCATCGCCACGACCGTGCCGGCGGTCACCGCGCTGACCGCGGTGTACCTCTGCTGTCTCAGCGTCGGCGGGATCTGTTCGATGTCGCTGCGTCAGGAGATCACCCCCGATCACCTGCTGGGCCGGGTCACGTCGGCGTTCTGGAGCACCCACTACGCCCTCGGCCCGGCCGGCGCTGTCGTGCTGACCGGGGCCGCCGGCCGTTACGGCGCGCCGGCGGTCACCCTCGTGGCGGGCGCGGGGTGCCTGCTGGTCGCGGTCGGTGGCCTCTTCACCCCGATCCGCCGCGCCGGCGCGGAGCCAGCCGCCGGTCAGCCCGGACTGCACGCGGCCCCGGCCGGCGGCACCGTTGCTGGTTGAGACGCTATGGAGCTGATGTCGTAAACGATTCAGGCGGTGGGGACGCTGGCGCCGACCAACCATCATGGCCCCCGCAGCGGGCAGCTCGGCGCGGTCAGAACTCCTGGTACATCACGTGCAGGCCGACCCGGCCGAGGGTGGGGTGCCGGAACCCACCCGGCACGGTGCCGACCACCTCGAAGCCCTCGCGCCGGTACAGCCGCACCGCCGACCGGTTGCTCTGCACCACGGCGTTGAACTGCATGCCGGCGTAACCCCGCTGGCGGGCCCAGGTCAGGGCGTCGCGGCACAGCGCGGTGCCCACGCCCCGGCCCCGCGCGTCGGCGGCGACCATGAAGCTCGCGGTGGACACGTGCGCGCCCGGCCCGGGCCGGTTGGTGCCCATCTTCGCGGTGCCGAGCACCCGCTCGCCGTCGACCGCCACGACGGTCCGCCCCGGCGCCTCCTCGACCCACATGCCGTACGACTGCTCGGCGCTCATCGTCGGGTCGTAGGGGAAGGTCTGCTGTGCCCGGATCACCTCCTCGATGATCGGCCACACCTGCGACCAGTCCTGGTCGACGAACTGCCGGATCAGCACCCGGCGAGGTTAGGCCCCCGGTGGCGGCGCGGACAATCCGATATCCGCTGGTGCATCCGGGCGGCGTACCCGGTGCGAAGCATGGGTCGTGACGAGACGTCACGGATCCGTCGCTTCGACGAAAGGCCCGCTGATGAAGATCGCACGAATCGCCGCCCGGATGGCGGTCGGTGCCGTAGCCACCGCGGTGGCCACCACCGCCGTCGCCGTGCCGGCCGCTCAGGCCACCGGCAAGCCCAAGCCGCTCGGCACGACATCACTCGCCCAGGTGCTCACCCGGGACAGCAGCGGTTTCGACCACAACTCGCGTGACTTTGACGTGCTGACGGCGGCCGTGCTGGCCGTGCTGGAGGCCAAGCCGAACTCTCCGGTCAAGGTGCTCACCGACGGCACCGTGGCGCTGACCGCGTTCATCCCCACCGACGCGGCCTTCCAACAGCTGGTACGCGAGATCACGCAGGCCCGGAAGCTGCCGAGTGAGAGCGCCGCCTTCACCGCCGTCGCCGGGCTGGGCATCGACACCGTGGAGTCGGTGCTGCTCTACCACGTCGTCCCGGGCGCCACCATTGATCGCAAGACGGCGATCCGGGCCGACGGCACCGACCTGACCACCGCGCTCGGCTCGACCGTCCAGGTCGACGTCCGCACCTACCTGCACGTCTTCCGCCAGGTGCGGCTGGTCGACGCCGACACCAACGACCGTGACGCGCGGGTCGTCTCCTACGACGTGAACAAGGGCAACCGGCAGATCGCGCACTCCGTGGACCGGGTGCTGCGCCCGATCGACCTGCCCTGACCGGAGGCGGGTGGCGTCCGACCACGCGGCGGACGCCACCCGCGCCGGGCCGTCAGCCCGAGGCGAGGGCGGCGAGCTCCTCGTCGAGCAGGGCCGCCAGCCGGGTGTGCCGTTCGGGATGGCTCCGCGGGGTCATACCGCGGCTGGGCATCTCCACAGTCATCAGCAGGTACAGGTGCAACCGGTACAGACCGAGCCGGCGGCGTGCCGACGCGTCCAGCACCAACGGTTCGGCGGCGCTGGCCTGGTAGCCGCGCAGCAGGGGGTGCTCCGGTTCGTCCTCGACGCGTCGGAAGAGCAGCGGCGAGACCAGGTCCAGCAGTGGGTCGCCGTAGAGGAACCGCTCGCCGTCCACCAGGCCGCGCAGCCGCAACCGACCGTCCCCGTCGGGCGCCGCCAGCACGTTGCCGTCCCAGCAGTCGAAGTGCAGCAGCGCCGGGCGGCGTACCTCGTCGAGCACATCGGCGTGCCGCCCCACCAGCGCGCGCAGCTGCTCCGCCGTGACCGGCAGTCGGACGTCCCAGTCGGTGGCGTCGGCCAGAAGCGCGTCGAGCATCGCCGTGAACGCCGACCGCCAGGTCGGCCCGCCGGCCCGCTCGTCGTCGTACCCGAACCGCTCACCGGTGACCCGGTGCAACCCGGCGAGGGCCACCCCGAGGTCGTGGCGCGCCGGGCCGTCGTCGACCGCGACACCGCCCTCGGCCAGGTCGGACAGCGACCGGCCGGGCAGCATCGCGGTGATCAACCACTCGCCGTACGCCGGGTCGGTGCCGTGCCAGAGCACCGGGGGGACGGGCACCTGCGGCGCCCGCTCCGCGACGAGCCGGAAGTACCGCTCCTCGGCGGCGCACAGCCCACGTTCGTAGCGCAGCAGCGGTGTTCCGGCCGGCGGCGCCAGCTTCAGCACCACCCGACGATCGTCGTCGAGGAGCACCCACCAGACCGTCGCGTACCCGCCGCCGGCCAGCGGACCGGCGTCCCGGACCCGGGTGTGCGACCCGAACGACGCGCCGACCAGGTGCGCCACGTCGGCGCGTGTGAGAGGCCGTTGGGTCGGGCTGGCGACGGTCATGACGCGGTGTCACCTCGCCGCGCGCGCGGCGCGGAACCCGCGGTGGCGCGGGTGGTACGCGG
Source organism: Micromonospora sp. NPDC005220 (assembly GCF_040607895.1). NCBI lineage: Bacteria > Bacillati > Actinomycetota > Actinomycetes > Micromonosporales > Micromonosporaceae > Micromonospora > Micromonospora sp. NPDC005220. Next base: position 1,562 of record NZ_JBEXHP010000110.1, on the reverse strand, counting down.
GACGGGGCCGGCGGTGTCGCGGCGGACCAGCTCGGCGGGGAGCACCTCGACCCGGGGCGTCGGGGCACCGGCGCCGAGCACCAGGGACATCGCCCGCACTCCCATGTCGACGAGGGGCAGGCGCACGGTGGTCAGCGCCGGGGTCACGTCCCGGGCGATCGGCATGTCGTCGAAGCCCAGTACCGAGATCTGCTGCGGCACGGCCAGCCCACGCACGCGCAGGGTGGCGAGCGCGCCGATGGCCATCGAGTCGTTGAGCGCCACGATCGCGGTCAGCTCCGGGTCGGCGTCGAGCAGTCGGGCGGTGGCCTCGGCGCCACCGTCGCGGTCGAACTCCGCGTACCGGATGCGCCGTTCGGGCAGCTCGCGGCCCTGCTCGGTGAGGGCCTGCCGGAGGCCGGCGAGCCGGTCGGTGGTGGTGGTCAGGATGCGCGGGCCGGCGACCACGCCGATCGCCCGGTGCCCCAGACCGCACAGCTCCCGCCCGGCGAGGTAGCCGCCGGTCCGGTTGTCCGGCATCACCGCGTCGCCGGAGTGCTCGTGCCGGCCGATCACCGCCACCCGCCCGCCGGTGGCCTCGTACGCGGCGAGCTTCTCGTTGAGCTGCCGGGTGAACGCCTCGTCGTGGTAGCCCGAGCCGGCCAGGATGAGCGCCGCCACCTGGTGGCCGCGCAGCAGCTCCACGTACTCCAACTCGCGGTCCGGGTCCCGGTAGCTGTTGCAGATCATCAGCAGCCGGCCCTGATCGGTGGCGACCCGTTGCAGGCCACGGGTGATCTCGGCGAAGTACGGGTCGGAGACGTCGTGCACGATCACGCCGACCGCGCTGCGGTGCGAGCGGGCCAGCAGTTGGGCGTGCGCGTTCGGCACGTACTGCAACTCGGCGACGGCGGCGAGCACCCGCTCACGCAGCTCGTCGGTGACCGGCTTGCTGCTGCCGTTGATGACGCGGGAGGCGGTGGCGGGTGAGACGCCCGCCCGGCGGGCCACATCGGACAGGGTCGCCATGGCCCGCCCCCTCGATCTGTTGACGGCGTTTCGTCGTGCCGGCTAGCGTCACCGTACCGCAGAGAAAGCCCTTTCCCGCAGGGAGGCCCGGCCGTGTCCGATCGCATCGCGGCGCCGCTGCCCGGCGGGATCGGGGTGTCCCGGCTGCGCGTCTACGACACCGTGGCCTCCGACGGCCTGGTCGGCGGCACTCCGCACGTGCACCTTTGCTGCACCGAGGGGTACGTGGTGACCGACGGCGAGGGCGCGGTGCAGACCCTGACCACGGCCGGCTTCCGGGAGACCCCGCTGCGCCCGGGGGTGGTGGTCTGGTTCGAGCCGGGAACCGTGCATCGTCTGGTCAACGGCGGTGGGCTGAGCATTGTGGTGCTCATGCAGAACAGCGGCCTGCCCGAGGCCGGCGACGCGGTGCTGACGTTTCCGCCCGAGGTGCTGGCCGACCCAGCCGCGTACGCCGAGGCGGCGGCGCTGCCCGACGGGGGAGCGCCGGGCGCGGACGTGCGCGCCGCGTACCGTCGGCGGGATCTGGCGGTGACCGGCTTCCGGGCGCTGCG
>NZ_JBEXHP010000109.1:0-18147 GCF_040607895.1 Micromonospora sp. NPDC005220 | reverse complement strand
GGCGCCCCGGGGACGCCCGGACCGTCCCGGGTGCGCGCGGCGACGGGGGTCGCGGGCTGCCCAGGCCCACGACCCCCGCTGGTGGCCGGGGCTACTGCTTCCCGGCGCTGATCAGGTACTCCACACCACCGAGGTCGGTCCGCTCCGCACCGCTCGTGTCCGGGCCGAACTGGGTCACGTCGAGCGCGAACTCCTTGTCCGAGGCGACCGCGGCCGCGAAGATGAGGGAGAACTCGACCCGCTCACCCGGTTCCAGCAGCAGGTTGCCGAGGCTGGCCTTCGCCGGTTCGACGACCTCCAGCTGGTTCTTGCCGACCTCGCGTACGCCGGTGCCGACCTTGCCGCCGGCCTGCCACCGCTCGAACAGGGTCGGCCCGAGGTCGACGACGACCCGGCCGCCCACGCCCTGGATCGGCTCCCCCGGCTGCGTGAAGACCAGGTCGTTCTTGGTCGCCACCCGGAGCGAGTTGCCGATGGCGAACGGCCGCACGACCGGCGTCCCGCCCGCGACGAGCCGCACCGAGTCGACGTTGCGCCAGGCGATGTTGTTGTTGTTGCGGGTGTTGGTGCTGATGTCCGGACCCTCGAAGGTCATCGGATCGGTGGGCGACACCCACCTGGCCAGCAGGCAGAAGTGGCCCGGCCCGGGCACCCCGTTCCACGGGATCGTCACGGTCGTGGTGCCGGCGAAGACGGTCACGTTCATCGCGCCGATCTGGGTCCAGTGCGTCGGCCAGACGGCACCGCCACCCGGCGTCGTCCGGTAGACCCGCAGCACGCCGCTGTCGATGCCGGAACCGTACGGGCCGGGGTTACGCAGCTTGACGAAGATGTAGTTGGTCACGCCGACGATCGGGTTCTGGCTGACGGCACACTCGATGGTGGTCGGGCAGACCTTGATGTCGGGGCTGGCCCACAGCGGGTTGAACGAGTGGGGCTGGACGCCGGCATCGGCGGCGACGTCCCGGATGTAGACGTCGGTGCGGGCCGCCGCGGCCTTGTCCTGCCGCGCCTCGACCGGCGCGGCGGCGGCCGTGGTGACCGCCAGCAGGGCGGCCAGCGCCGTGCCGGTGAGCACGGCCAGCGCCGAGCGGCGGACAGCTCTTCCTACGTTGCCCATGACAGGCTTCTCCCATCGTCGGGGGACCGCCGACCCGGCGTTGTCGCCTACCGGGCCGACGCGATGACGTTGTTCAGGAGCGCGGCGCGGCGCGGTTGATACGTCCGGCGGGACCGGTCACCGTCAGATGGAGCGAGGAACGACGAATTAGATGAATGTCGATACTCTCGCCGGCCCGCCCGACGCTGCCGCAGGGTGGTACCCGATGACACGAAGTTCGGCTCGGTCCGAGCCTGCGGGTTGCGGCTGAGGGGAGGAGAGTGAAGATTGAGCAGGGGTGACCGGGATGGACTTACCGGGCGGTGGTGAACGCGAGCCGGACTCCGAAGCCGATCAGCACCGTTCCACTCACCCCGTCGATGAAGCGACGCGTGGCCGGTCGGGAGAACACTCGACGGGCCGCGCCGGTCAGGATGTGCAGGAGGGTGGATCGTACTGGGTCGCCCCGAAAAGCTTTTCGGTAGTGGGAGGATTGGGGATACCGCCTGTGCGTTGAATCGGTTTGGCGCCGAAAACCCGTAGGAAGAAGTTGATCACTTTTTCGACGATCGCCGGGATCGTGTAGCCCACGTTGTAGCTCATGTCGATCGTTAGGCTGGCACCGCGACAGCCGATGTCCCTGGTCCCTGGCGCGGCTGGGAAGAACTGGTCCAGTGCCGACCCCCGCGCGACTCCGGTCGAGACGGTCAGCGCGACGTTGAGCCGAATCGACCAACCCTCCTCTCCCTCCGGGGCCGATCCGGAGTTCGCTGTCGACCGGCCGTCAGGGGTCTCTACTCTGAGGATCTACCCGACACTTCAGGTGACGCTCGACGGCAACTCCGGAAGGGCCCGACGTGACCGCAGAGACCCCCGGCGGCTCAGGTGCACTGATGCCCGCCGCATTCATCGGCCATGGCAACCCCATGAACGCTCTCGAGGTCAACCGATACACCACCTCGTGGAAGGCGTTCGGCGCCGCGGTGCCGCGGCCCCGTGTCATCCTGGTCATCAGCGCGCATTGGTACACCAATGCCACCGCCGTCACCGCGATGCCCCGGCCGCGGACCATCCACGACTTCTACGGCTTCCCGCAGGCGTTGTTCGAGGTGCAGTACCCCGCGCCGGGGCTGCCCGAGCTGGTTACGGAGATCAGCGACGCCGTTCACCCGACCTGGGTCGGTGCCGACCTCGACAGCTGGGGCATCGACCACGGCACCTGGTCAGTCTTGACGCACGCCTTCCCGGACGCCTCGGTCCCGGTCGTACAGCTCAGCATCAACGCCGACAAGCCCTTGGACTACCACATCCAGCTCGGCGCCAAACTCGCTCCACTGAGACAATGCGGAGTGCTCATCATCGCCAGCGGCAACGTCGTGCACAACCTACGCGGCATGGACTGGAAGCTGACCGACGACGGCTACGACTGGGCCCAGCGCTTCGACGAGGACGCCAAGACCCGCATGTTGACCAATCCGGGCGAGTTCGCGACGCTCGACACCCACCGCGACTTCCGCCACGCGGTGCCGACACCGGATCACTTCATTCCCGCGCTCTACCTCGCCGGTCTCGCCGCGACCGCCGACGCACCGGACACCGACGTCCTCGTGGACGGCTACGCCTACGGATCGTTGTCGATGACGGCTTACACCCTCGGGCTGCCCTGCCCCGATACAGCTGGCGAAGGCGGATCCCCACAGCCGCCCGACGACCTGCCGCCCGACGGCTCGAACATCTAGGGTGAGCCCGCACCGGCCCGGCGTGCGCTGGCCACCAGGCTCGGCTTCACCCAGGTGGTCGAGCCCGCGGAACTCCGGCCCGCGTTGGACGACCTCACACGAGCCTGGGTGCCGACGTGGTCTGTCGTCGCTGAGGAACGTCCTCAAGGAACTCGACACGGGCAAGAGCGAACACGCCAAGGTGCTGATTGATCCGAAGCAGAAGGGCCAGAACTGACCTGGCGTTCGGCTACATCCAGATGTACTCCTCAGCGATGGCGCCGTCGCGCCATTTCGCTACTGTCACCATCCGGCTGCCGTCTTCCAACTCGCCCACCACGCAGGTCCACTCTCCCGACCCGAACCCGATGGGGTGCGACTTGATCTGGACCGGCCTGCCCCCGGTGCTCTCGGCGAACGCCTCCATGGCGTCGATGTGCTCCTGGACGCCGTGAGTCTGCGGTTGCCCTTTCAAGTCCACGAGCACATCATCCGTGTGGTAGCGGGCGAACACTCCGTTCCAGTCCGCCGGGTTCCACCCCTTGAAGTCCAGTTCGTCCATGCTCTTCAGGTTGCGGGTGACCTGGTCGTCGCTCATGACACGATTCCCTTTCAAGGCCCATCGGCGGGACGTCCCAGAGCAAGCCTATGGAAACGTACGGGAGCTATCCGGCGAATCGCGGCGCCCGTTGCCTCAAGTCCGTGATGTGGCGACCTTCCTCGATCAGCTGCCAGCTCCAGCAGTCCCGTACCGAGAATGCTGGCGCCGTTGCTGGTAGCCGCTGATCTCGATGTCTACCGCCGGGTCACCTGGTCCGGTGAGTGCGCTCGGCACCTACCGACGGCACGCACTTACGGCCGCCTGGTGGGACGGGTTAGACCAGGGTGACCGCTTGCCGCAGCGGGTTGCGAGCAGGCCCTGAAGGGGGTTGAGCACCGTGCCGACCGATCGCCCCAGTTCCCGGATCGATCGCGCCGAGGCGGTCGCGGACGCGATCCTGTACGAGGGCTATCTGCTCTATCCCTATCGGCGCTCATCGGGCAAGAACCGGGTCCGCTGGCAGTTCGGGGTCCTGGTGCCCCCGACCTGGGCGGCGGCGCACGGCCTGGTCGACAGCGGCGTGGCCGGCTCCGCGGAGTCGCCGTGGCAGCAGACCGAGTGCCTGCTGGAAGCGCCAGACCCGGCAACCGTCCGGATCCGGCTGCGGTTCCTGCACCTGCAACACAAGCTGACCGAGCGGCGGACGGCCGGCGGGTACCGGCCGGTCGACCGGATCGAGGTCGGTGGCCGCACGGAGCTCAGCTTCGACGAGGCGGTGCCGCGGGAGTTCGATATCGAGGCGTCGGTGGGTGACCTGCGGCGGGGCCGCCGGCTGGACGTCCGGGTGCCGGGTGGAGAGGACGTCGAGCCGCTGGTCGACGACCGGGGCGAGCCGGTCGGGCGGGTGGTGCGCCGGCGCTGGCCGTTGTCCGCGTCGGTCACCGTCTCCGCCGCCCCGGCCGAAGCGCCGTTCCCCCTGCTGCGGCTCGCGATCCGCGTCGAGAACACGGATGGGACCATCCCGCCGGACAGCCCGCGGGACGAGACGTTGCGCCACTGCCTGCTGGCGGCCCACACGCTGGCCACGGTCAGCCGGGGGCGGTTCCTGTCCCTGCTCGACCCCCCGGAGTGGGCCCAGCGCGCAGCCCGGGAGTGCCGCAACGTGCACACGTTCCCGGTGCTCGCCGGCGAAGCTGGCAGCGCCGACGTGCTGCTCTCGTCGCCCATCATCCTCTACGACCACCCGCGGATCGCACCGGAGAGCCCGGGTGACCTGCACGACGCGGCCGAGATCGACGAGATCCTCTCGTTGCGGACGCTCACGCTCTCCGACGCCGAAAAGCGAGAGGCGCGGGCCACCGATCCCCGGGCCGCCGCGATCGTCGACCGGGTCGAGGCCATGCCGCCTGCGGTGTTCGAACGGTTGCACGGCGCCATCCGAGCCCTGGCGCCCGTACGCCCGGGTGGCGATGCCGCCCCCGACCCGCAACGGCCGTGGTGGGAGCCCGGCGCCGATGACCAGATCGCGCCGGAGACCGAGTCGGTGCTGGTCGCGGGCGCTCTGCTGGCGCGGGGCAGCCGGGTCCGGTTACGGCCCCGCCGGCGGGGCACGGACGCCCACGACATGTTCCTGGAAGGCCGTACCGCCCGTGTGGAGCAGGTGCTGCTCGACGTGGACGGGTCACGATTCCTGGCCGTGACGGTGGACGACGACCCGGGCGCGGAGCTGCACCAGTGGTACGGGCGGCTGCGCCACTTCCGTCCCGAGGAGGTCGAACCCTTGACCGGAGAGGTGGCGACCCCGTGAGCGGCGCCGTGAGCAGCCCCGACGGCGGACGGATCCTGGTCGCCGGCATCGGCAACATCTTCCTCGGCGACGACGCGTTCGGCGTCGAGGTCGTCCGGCGGCTGAGGGACGCGGTCCTCCCACCAGGGGTGGATGTGTCCGATTACGGCATCCGGGGGATGCACCTGGCCTACGATTTGCTGGACGGTCGCCACGACGTGCTGGTCCTGGTGGACGCGTTGCCGATGGACGAACCGCCCGGCACGTTGGCCGTACTCCAGGTGGACCTCGACGATCCGGGCTGGACGCTACGGCCGGCCGACGTGCTGGACGCGCCCGCCGCCGACGCGCACGGCATGGATCCCGAGTCGGTGCTGCGCCTGCTGCGCGGCCTGGGCGGGAGCGTCGACCGGGTCCTCGTGGTGGGTTGCCGTCCCGCGGTCCTCGACGAGCGCATGGGGCTGTCGGCTCCGGTGGCCGCCGCAGTCGACGAGGCGGTCCGGACGGTGACGGGCATTTTGCGGGAGGCAGCCGCGCGGCTGGGGCGCGGCGAGGGGCCGGCACCAGGCACGCCCGCAGACGGCAGCGAACGGGGGGTGAGCACGCATGCATGAAACGGGTCTGTCCGAGGCGATCGTGGCGGCGGCGGTACGGCGGGCCGCCGGCCGCCGGGTCACCGGGCTGCGGGTGCGCATCGGTGGCCATCCGGTCGACCGCGACGTCGTCACGCAGGGCATACAGCTGGCCGCGGCCGGCACGGTCGCCGCGGACACCGCCGTCGACCTGGTGCTCGAACCGATGACGGTGGCCTGCAACGGCTGCGGCCGCAGCGGGCCGGTCGACGACCACCTCGCGATGGTGTCCTGTCCCCAGTGCGGGGGCGTCGACATCGACGTCACCGGCACCGACGACGTCGTACTGGAATCGATCACGGTGGACAGCGCCGGACGGGGGGCGGCCTGATGGACGCCACGGAGTTGCTCCGGCACGACCACCGCGTGGTGGAACAGCTGTTTCGGGACTATCAGGCAGCGGAATCGGACGCGCAGCGCCGCGGCGTCGTGGAGATCCTCATTCGCGAGCTGTCGAAGCACGCCGCGCTGGAGGAAGTTCTCTTCTACCCGTTCGCCGCGAAGGTCCTGGCTGATGGCCAGGTCGACCGGCACCTCTCCGGGCACCGGCCGATCAAGGAGTTGCTCCTTGAGCTGGACCGCGGCCGGACCGGTGATCACGCGCGGGACGAGCTGATGGAGCGGCTGGCGTCCGCCGTCGCCCGGCATGTGCAGGACGACGAGAACGAGCTCATGCCGCAACTGTGCGCCCGGGCCGACGAGCAGGCCCTCCGCGAGCTGGGTCAGGAGATCGACCACGGCAAGCAGCGGGCCCCGACGCGCCCGCACCCGCACGCGCCGGACAAGCCGCCGGCGCTAACCCTCGCGGCGCCGGTGGCGGCCATCTACGACCGGCTGCGGGATCGGATGCAAGGGAGGCCACTCACATGACGCAGGGCACGGGCGACACCGCGATGATTCCGCAGGAGAACGGGTTCGACGAGGTCACCATTCTCTGGATCTCCGAGGGCATGAGTTGTGACGGAGATACCGTGTCGATGACGGCCTCCGGTCAGCCGGCGATCGAGGACGTCGTGATCGGGCTCATTCCCGGTCTGCCAAAGGTCAACCTGCACAACAAGGTGTTGTCCCCGGCGGCCGGCGGCGAGGAGTTCCTGGCGCCGTACCGGAAAGCGGCTCGTGGGGAGATGACCGAGCCGTTCATCCTCGTCATCGAGGGTTCGGTCCCGAACGAGAACATCAACGGCGACGGGTACTGGACGTCGTTCGGCAACGACGAGACCACCGGTGAGCCGCTGACCGTGAACTGGTGGATCGACCAGTTGGCGCCGAAGGCGTGGGCGGTCGTCGCCGCCGGTACCTGCGCGACGTACGGCGGCATCCACGCCATGGCGGGCAACCCGACCGGCTGCATGGGCCTGGCCGACTATCTCGGGTGGGACTTCCGGTCGCAGGGCGGCCTGCCGATCGTCAACGTGCCCGGCTGCCCGATCCAGCCGGAGAATTTCATGGAGACCCTGACCTGGGTGCTCTACCACGCCGCCGGCTCGGCGCCGCCCCCGCCGCTGGACCACATGCTGCGGCCGCAGTGGCTGTTCGGCAAGACCGTGCACGAGGGCTGCGACCGGGCCGCCTACTACGAGCAGGCCGACTTCGCCAAGGACTACAACTCGCCCAAGTGCCAGGTGAAGATCGGCTGCTGGGGGCCGGTCATCAACTGCAACGTCCCGAAGCGCGGCTGGATGGGCGGCGTGGGTGGCTGTCCCAACGTCGGCGGCATCTGCATCGGCTGCACCATGCCGGGCTTCCCCGACAAGTTCATGCCGTTCATGGACATGCCTCCCGGTGGCAGCCTCTCCACGCTGATCATCAAGCCGTATGGCGCCCTGATCCGCCGCCTGCGCAGCATCACCAACGCGACCGCCAACAAGGAACCGAAGTGGCACCACAACGGTCCTGAGCTCACCAGCGGCTACAACCCCCGGTGGCGCCCATACGCTCCAGCAGATCCCCGTCGACAGGCGGCAATGGAAAGGAACAAGCCGTGACCGCGACGAATCCGAAGCCGGCCGTTGGGCAGGAACCCAGCGAACTGGTGGAGATGGCGTGGGATCCGATCACCCGGATCATCGGCAACCTTGGCGTCTACACGAAGATCGACTTCACGAACCGCGTGGTCGCCGAATGCCACACCACGTCGTCGCTGTTCCGCGGCTACTCGGTGTTCATGAAGGGGAAGGATCCGCGGGACGCCGGCTTCATCACCAGCCGGATCTGCGGCATCTGCGGCGACAACCACACGACCTGCTCGGTGTACGCGCAGAACATGGCGTACGGCATCAAGACCCCGCCACTGGCCGAGTGGATCATCAACCTCGGCGAGGCCGCCGAGTACATGTTCGACCACACTCTCTTCCAGGACAACCTCGTCTTCGTCGACTTCTGCGAGGCGATGGTCAAGCAGACCAACCCGAGTGTGCTCGCCCGGGCGGAGAAGACCGCCGCGCCCGGCCGGGACATCCACGGTTACCGGACGATCGCGGACATCATGCGGGCCTACAACCCGTTCGAGGGCGAGGTCTACAAGGAGGCGCTGAAGGTCAGCCGGACGACCCGGGAGATGTTCTGCCTCATGGAGGGTCGGCACGTCCACCCGTCGACGGTCTACCCCGGCGGCGTCGGCACCATGCCGCAGCCGTCGCTGTTCACCGACTATCTGAGCCGACTGATCAGCATCCTGGACTTCGTGAAGAAGGCCGTCGCCCTGAACGACGACATCTTCGACTTCTGGTACGAGGCGCTGCCCGGCTACGAGGAGGTCGGCCGACGCCGGGTCCTGCTCGGCTGCTGGGGCGCGTTCCAGAACCCTGATGTTGTCGACTACCGGTACGAGACCATGACGAACTGGGGACGAGCGATGCACGTCTCGCCCGGCATCGTCGTCGACGGCAAGCTGCTCACCACGGACCTGGTCGACATCAACCTCGGCATCCGCATCCTGCTCGGCAGCTCCTACTACAAGGACTGGGTGGGCGAGGAGGAACCTTTCGTCAACTACGACCCGCTCGGCAACCCGGTCGACATCCGCCACCCGTGGAACCAGACCACCCTCCCGGATCCCGGCAAGCGCGACTTCGGCGACAAGTACAGCTGGGTGATGAGCCCCCGCTGGTTCGACAAGAACACCGGGGACCATCTCGCGCTGGACACCGGTGGCGGCTGCTTCGCCCGGCTGTACACCACGGCGCTGGCGAAGATGGTCGACACCCCGTACGTCAAGTCGACCGGGCAAAGCGTGCTGATCTCGCTCCCGAAGAGCCAGACCCTGCCCGAGATGACGCTGGAGTGGAAGATTCCAAAGTGGTCGAACGCCCTGGAGCGGGACCGCTCGCGGGCCTACTTCATCGCGTACGCGGCGGCCATGTCGCTGTACTTCCTAGAGCGGGCGATGGAGCGGATGCGCGCCGGGGACATGCGGGTCTTCACCGAGTTCGACGTGCCGGACGAGGCCATCGGGTGCGGCTTCCACGAGGCCGTACGGGGAGCCCTGTCGCACCACCTCGTCATCAGGGACCGCAAGATCGCCAACTACCACCCGTATCCGCCTACGCCGTGGAACGGCAGTCCCCGCGACAGCTACGGCACCCCGGGGCCGTACGAGGACGCGATCCAGAACATGCCGATCTTCGAGGAGAGCGGCCCGGACAAATTCAAGGGCGTCGACATCATGCGGGCGGTGCGCAGCTTCGATCCCTGCCTGCCGTGCGGGGTGCACATGTACGTCGGCGGCGGCAAGACCCTCAAAAAGATCCACTCGCCGATGTTCGGCGCGTCGCATGGGTGAGCAGCCGGACATCCCGCGGCTCGACGATGCCGCCGTCGAGCCGCGGCTGGCCCGTCTGGACGCCGTGCTCGCCCAGCTCGAGCAGACCCCCGGCCGCACCGCCGAGCTGGCGCTGGAGGCCGTCGAGACGCTGACCGAGGTGTACGGCGAGGCGCTGGCCCGGGTCACCGACCTCGCCGCCGGCAGCCCCCGCACGCTCGACCAGCTGACCGGCGACGAGCTGCTGCGGCACCTGCTGCTGCTGCACCGCGTCCATCCGGATCCGCTGGACCGGCGGGTGGCCCGTGCGGTGGACGACCTCCGGCCGCAACTGCAGGCGCAGGGTGCCGAGATCGCGCTGATCGGTGTTCAGGACGAGGTGGCGCGGATCAGCCTGTCCGCCAGGTCGTGCGGCGGTGGCGGCGCGGCCCTGGGGGATCTGGTGCGGGAGCAGGTGCTGACGTTCGCGCCGGAGCTGTCCGCCGTCGACGTGGTGGCGCCCGCGCCGGCTCCGGCACTGATCCCGGTCACCGCTCTGTGGCAGCGGCCGGACCGGCCCGAGGCGGCGACGACGCGCGCCGCAGGGCCGCTGGCGTTGGGTGGCGCGACATGACCGCGGGCGCGCTGCAGCGGGCGATCCGCCGCGCCGGGCAGCGCGCGGCCACGGTCGACCGCTGCGGCATGTGCGCCGGGCCGGTCGGCCCCGAACACCGGCACGTGTGGGACGAGCAGGACGGGGAGCTGATGTGCGCCTGCACCCCGTGCTCCCTGCTGTTCGAACGCGAAGCGGCCGGCGGCGGCCGGTACCAGCTCCTCCCCACCCAGGGCAGGCGGTTGACCGGGCTTTCCGCCGACGAGCTCGGCGTGCCGGTCGGCCTGGTGTTCTTCGTGAAGCAGCGGGACGGCCGGGTGCTCGGGCACTACCCGAGCCCGCTCGGCACGACCGAGTCGGAGATCGATGCCGGCGCCTGGCGGGCCATCGAGGCGCGCTCACCCGCGCTGGCCGAGCTGACGCCACGGATCGAGGCGTTCCTGGTGTGGACCGGCACGCCGCACGGCGGCGGCCAACAGCGGTACGGCGGCGGCCAACAGTGGGTGGTGCCGCTCGACGACTGCTTCCGGCTCGTGGCGCTCATCCGGCAGCACTGGACGGGCATGTCCGGGGGAAGCGCGGTGTGGCGGGAGATCGCGCAGTTCTTCGACGATCTCGGCCGACGGCATGGTCGGCCGTCTGGTAACGACTGATGGAGGGAACGGTGATGGGCGAGATCCGAGTGGGCGATCCCGATGTCGAACTCGACGCGCCGGCGCACACCAAGGGCGTCGAGGAGGGCAACTCGCGGAGAAGGAAGCAGTCGGGCCATCACGATGACGGAACGGTGGACGCCCGCCGCTCGACCGGCATCCGGCCCAAGAAGCACGGCCCGATCCTGCCGATCATGCCGAACCTGCCGCCGGGCTGAGCCGGCGTGGCCCGAAGGAGGTGAGCTGTGCGAAAGCTGTTGGCGTTGGTGACCGGCGTCGCCGTGGCGGGACTGTTCTGGAAGGAACTTCCCGCCCTACGGCGCTACATGAAGATCGAGAGAATGTGACCGGGGAAGGACGAACGCGCCGATGTGCCTAGGAATCCCCGGCGAGATCGTCGAAATCAAGGCCGGCCGCGACGACCTCGCCATCGTGGACGTCGTCGGCGTCCGGCGGGCGATCAGCATCGGCCTGCTCGGTCAGGATCAGGTAGGCATCGGAGACTGGGTGCTCGTCCATGTCGGGTTCGCCATGTCGAAGATCGACGAGACCGAGGCGGCCGCCACGTTGGCGATGCTGGCCGGCCTCGGGCAGGCGTACACCGACGAGCTGCAGGCGCTCGCCGAATCCGACATCACCTAGGAGCGGTGGTTCCATGCGTTTCGTCGACGAGTACCGCGACGCGGACAAGGCCCAGGCGTTGGCCACCCAGATCGCCGCGTTGTGCGAACCGGGACGGCAGTACAAGTTCATGGAGGTCTGCGGCGGTCACACGCACACCATCTACAAGCACGGGATCGAGGACTACCTGCCGGAGCAGGTCTCCCTCGTGCACGGGCCGGGATGCCCCGTCTGCGTGATCCCGATGGGCCGGATCGACGACGCCATCGCCCTGGCCCACGAGCCGGACGTCATCATGACGGCGTTCGGCGACATGATGCGGGTGCCCGGCGGCACCGGCTCGTTCCTCGACGCCAAGGCGGCCGGCGCGGACATCCGGATGGTGTACTCGCCGTTGGACGCGCTGAAGATCGCCAGGAACAACCCGGACCGCCGGGTGGTCTTCATGGCGATCGGGTTCGAGACCACCGCACCGTCGACCGCGGTGACCGTGCTGCGGGCGGCAGCCGAGGGGATCGACAACTTCTCGGTCTTCTGCAACCACGTCACCATCCTTCCGGCGATCAAGGCGATCCTCGACTCACCGGACCTGCGACTCGACGGGTTCCTCGGGCCCGGGCACGTCTCCACCGTCATCGGCTGCCGACCGTACGAATTCATCGCCCGCGACTACGGCAAGCCGCTCGTATGTGCCGGGTTCGAACCGCTGGACCTCCTGCAGTCGATCTTCATGCTGCTCAAGCAGCTCGCCGAGGGCCGCTGTGAGGTGGAGAACCAGTACACCCGGGTGGTGCCCTGGGACGGCAACCTGCGGGCGCTGGAGGCGATCGGCCGGGTCATGCAGCTGCGACCGTACTTCGAGTGGCGCGGCCTCGGCTTCATCTCGCACTCGGCGCTGCGGATGCGGGACGAGTACGCGGCGTACGACGCCGAACGGCTCTTCGACGTGCCCGGGGTACGGGTGGCCGACCCGAAGGCCTGCCAGTGCGGCGAGGTGCTCAAGGGGGTGCTCAAGCCCTGGGAGTGCAAGGTGTTCGGCACCGCGTGCACGCCGGAGACCCCCATCGGCACGTGCATGGTCTCCTCGGAGGGCGCGTGCGCGGCCTACTACAACTTCGGCCGCTTCACGCGGCAGCGGCTGACAGAGGCGGTCCGGGCATGACGACCGAACGCACCGCCGGGTGGGCCGAGCGCGCGGTGGCCGAGGCGGAGGCGACGACCGAGCGCGAGCCGGCGCGGCTGTCGCCGGAGCAGCAGGTGCTGAAGCGCATCGAACGGGCCCGCCGGCGCGCGCCGAAGATCCGGGAAAGCCGGATCACGCTCGCGCACGGCGCGGGTGGGAAGGCGACGCACAGCCTGGTCGAAGGGCTGTTCGTCGAGGCGTTCCGCAACCCGACGCTGGAGGCGCTCGAAGACGCCGCCGTGCTCTCCGTGGGCACCGGCCGGCTGGCGTTCACCACCGACTCGTACGTGGTGTCGCCGCTGTTCTTCCCGGGCGGGGACATCGGCGACCTCGCGGTCAACGGCACCGTCAACGACCTCGCGGTCAGCGGCGCCCGGCCGCTGTACCTGTCGGCCGGGTTCATCCTGGAGGAGGGCTTTCCCGTCGCCGACCTCCGGCGGATCACCGCCTCCATGGCCGCCGCCGCGGCGCGCGCCGGAGTCCAGGTCGTCACCGGCGACACGAAGGTGGTGCAGCGGGGCAAGGCCGACGGCTGCTACGTCAACACGGCCGGCGTCGGGGTGCTGGAGCGGCCGCTGAGCCTGGGCGCCGCGCACATCCGCCCGGGGGACGCGGTCGTCGTCTCCGGGCCGATCGGCGACCACGGAGTCACCATCATGCTCGCCCGCGGCGAACTGGACATCGCCGCCGACCTCGCCTCGGACACCGCGGCGCTGCCCGGACTGGTGGACGCCCTGCTGGACGCGGCTCCCGGGGTACGGCTGCTGCGCGATGCCACCCGCGGCGGTGTGGCGACCGTCCTGAACGAGATGGCGCAGGCGGCGCGGGTCTCCGTCATCGTCGACGAGGCGTCCGTACCGGTGCGTCCGGCCGTGACCGGCGCCTGCGAGCTGCTCGGCATCGACCCGCTCTACGTGGCGTGCGAGGGACGCCTGGTCGCCGTGGTGGACGGCACGCAGGCGGAGGCCGCTCTGGCGGCGCTGCGCGGCCACCCGCTCGGCGAAGGTGCGGCGGTCATCGGCCGGGTCGCCCCCGACCCGCCCGGAATGGTGCTGCTCAGGACCGCGTTCGGGGGCACCCGGGTGGTCGACATGCTGGTCGGCGACCCACTCCCCCGCATCTGCTGACGGCGGTCGCGGGGCCAGCCGGCGGGCACGGCACGCGCCGTGGCCACCGCTGATCGCGCCGCGAGGTCAGCCGGCCGGTACGGCCCGTGCCGCGGCCACCACGGCCTGGCCGAGCGAGATACCACCGTCGTTGGGTGGCACCCGCGAGTGCACCAGCACCCGGAAGCCGTCCCGCTCCAGCCCGCTCACCACCCGGTCGAGCAGCAGCACGTTCTGGAAGACCCCGCCGGAGAGCGCGACGGCGGTCAGGCCCGTGTTCTCCCGGACGGCTCCGGCCGACCGGACCACGGCGTCCGCCAGGCCATGGTGGAAGCGCGCGGCGATCCGGCCAGGATCCACGCCGGCGAGCAGGTCGTCGACCACGCACCGGATCAGCCCGCGCCCGGCCTCCAGCAGCGGCACGGGGCCGCCCGCCTCAACCGGGTATCCGCCGCGCTCGTCACGGTCGGCCCGCTGCTCCAGGGCGATCGCGGCCTGCCCCTCGTACGTGACACGGTCGTGCAGGCCGAGGAGCGCCGAGACGGCGTCGAAGAGCCGGCCGGCGCTGGAGGTACGCGGCGAGTTCGTCCCGGTCCGCGCCAGCGCCACCACCGCGGGCCACTGCCGCTCGTGTCGGCGCAGCACCGGCAGCTCCGGTACGGCGTCGCCGTAGATCTCGTCGAGGTAGGCCGCCGCCATCCGCCACGGTTCGCGTACCGCCGCGGCCCCACCCGGCATCGGCAGCGCGCCGAGGTGACCGACCCGCTCGAACCCGGTGAGGTCCGCGACGAACAACTCCCCGCCCCAGAGGGTGCCGTCCGGGCCGTACCCGAGACCGTCGAAGGCGACGCCGATCACCGGGCCGGGGTCGCCGTTGTCGGCCAGGCAGGACGCGATGTGGGCGTGGTGGTGCTGGACGCCGAGCAGTTCGACGTCATCGCGCTGCAGGGCGTACTTCGTGGACAGGTACTCGGGATGCAGGTCGTGGGCGACGACCTCCGGCCGGACGTCGAAGAGCCGGGTGAAATGCGCGATGCCGTCGGTGAACGCCCGCAGCGTCTCGTAGTTCTCCAGGTCGCCGATGTGGTGCGACACGAACGCGCGCCGTCCCTTCGCCACGCAGAAAGTGTTCTTCAGCTCCGCGCCGCAGGCCAGCACCGGCCGGTCGAACCGCCACGGCAACGTGATCGGGGCGGGCACGTAACCGCGGGACCGCCGGACCGGCAGTTCCCGGCCGCGGAACACGCGGACCACCGAGTCGTCGGTCCGGACGTGGATCCGCCGGTCGTGCACGAGGAAGCCGTCGGCGATCGGCGCGAGCCGCCGACAAGCGTCGTCGTCGCGGTGCGCGATCGGTTCGTCGGAGACGTTGCCGCTGGTCAGCACGATCGGCATACCCAGCCGCCCAAGCAGCAACTGGTGCACCGGCGTGTACGGCAGCAGCACCCCCAGCTCGCGGTTGCCCGGCGCCACCGACCCGGCGACCGGGGCGTCGGCGCGGCGGGGCAGCAGCACCACGGGACGGCGGGCGCCGGTGAGCACCGGCTCGGCCGCCGCCGCCACGTCGACCAGGGTGCGCGCCGCCGGCAGGTCGGCGGCCATCACGGCGAACGGCTTCTCCTCGCGGTGCTTGCGGGCGCGCAGCGCCGTGACGACCCGATCGTCGTCGGCTCTCGCGGCCAGGTGGTAGCCGCCGAGGCCCTTGACCGCGACGATCCGGCCGTCCCGCAGCCACCGTACGGCGGTGTCCAGGGGGTCACCGGGGACCGGGGTGCCGTCGGCGGTGACGAACCGGAGGGCGGGACCGCAGGCGGGACAGCACACCGGCTCGGCGTGGAAGCGGCGGTTCCCCGGGTCGGCGTACTCGGCGGTGCAATCGGCGCAGAGCGGGAACCCGGCCATGGTGGTGGTGCGGCGGTCGTACGGGACGTCCGCGACGATCGTGAACCGCGGGCCGCAGTTGGTGCAGTTCGTGAACGGGTAGCCATGGCGCCGGTCCGCCGGGTCGGCCAGCTCGGCGAGGCAGTCCGGGCAGGTGGCGGTGTCCGAAGAGATCAGGGCGTCCCGGCCGGCGCCGGTGACGCTGCTGACGATGGCGAAGCCGGGCCGGCCGGTCGGCGGGACCGGCTCGGTGGTGAGCCGCTCGACCTCGGCGAGGGTCGGTGCCCGCCGGCTGAGGTCGGCCACGAAGGCGGCCAGCCGTTCCCCGTCCCCTTCGACCTCCACGAAGACGCCCGCCGTGTCGTTGCCGACGAAGCCGGCCAGGTCGTACTCGGTGGCGAGCGCGTGCACGAACGGCCGGAAGCCCACCCCCTGCACGATGCCCTCCACGCGGACGTGCACCCGCCGCACGCTGGCCAGGACCATGACGACCGGTCAGAGTTCGTCGGCCAGCGCCTGCTGGGTGAGTTCCCAGAGCACGTGGTAGACCGTCGTCTGCGCCTCCTGGACCCGGTGCACCGATGCCGACGGCACCACGAACAGGTGGTCGACGAACTCGGACTCGGCCATCCGGCCGCCGTCGTACCCGGCGAGCCCGATGGTGATCATGCCGCGCCGGGACGCCTCCTCGAATGCGCGCAGCACGTTGTTCGATCCGCCGCTGGTAGACAACCCCACCGCGATGTCCCCGGCCCGACCGAACGCCGCCAACTGCCGGGCGAAGACCACCTCGAACCCCACGTCGTTGGAGAGTGCGGTGATCAACGCGACGTCGTCGGCCAAGGAGATGGCCGGCAACGGGCGGGCGACCGCCGGTGGGTGCAGGAACAACTGCGTGATGTCCTGCGCGTCGGTGCTGCTGCCGCCGTTGCCGAACGCGAACAGCGTGCCGCCGGCCCGGAAAGCCGCGGAGCACCGGCGGGCGCAGGCGACCAGCTGCTGCCCGTGCGCGGCGACAAGGGATTCGCGCAGGGCGACGATCTCCGCCGCCTTCGCCGCGGTGGACTGCGCCACCTCGGCGAGCACCGCGTCCACGTCGGTCGGCCGAGTGCCCAGGAACGGGTAGAGCGCCCCGATCGCGCCCTCGACCCCGGCGCTCACAGGGCCACCTCCGTTCGCGACCGCTTCTCCACCATGGCGATGGCCTCCTTGGCGTGCACCAGCACGATGTCGCCCGGTCCCGCCTCGACCAGGGCCACGCTGACCTCCTCCGGCCCGGCGTCCGTGTCGACCACGGCCAGGCCACCGGCCAGCACCTCTCGTACCCGGACGGCGACCGCCGCGTCGGAACAGGTGATGCACGCGTCGTCGTGGCACTCGGGCACGGCCCGGGTCGTGGGCAACGGCTGCGGGTTCACCGGACCAGCTCCGGCTCCAGCAGTCCGGGCTGCTCGAACAACACGTGCACCAACTCCCACAGGATGTGATAAATCGTCACGTGCACCTCTTTGACGATGCACGGGTCCTCGGAGCGGGCGACGACGACGTGGTCGGCGATGGCGTCCCGAGCGATGTCACCGCCATCGCCACCGAGGAGCCCGACGGTGAGGAGACCGAGATCGCGGGCCGTCACCAGACCCCGCCGCACGTTGGTGCACCGGCCATCGGCGGACAGGCCGAGCGCGATGTCCTCCGGGGCGGCGAGCAGGCGCAGCTGAGCCGCGAACACCTCGTCGAAGCCCTCCGCCCGGGCGATTCCGGTGAGGGTGGCGGCGTCGTTGGTCAGCGAGATCGCCGGCAGGGCTCGCTTGCCCACGATGACCGGGTGAACGAACTCCACCACGATGTGCTGGGCGTCGGTCGCTGGCCCGCCGTTGCCGAAGACGATCAGCTTTCCGCCACGATGAAAGCGTACGGCCATCTCGTAGCAGGCCCGGGCGATCTGCGGCGCGTCGCCGGCGAGCGCCTGCGCCGGTGCCACCCGGCGGGCGAATGCGCGGCCAACGGCCGGCAGCACAGACGACTCCATGCTCCTCCGTTCAGGGTCGGGCAGGGACGTACCGGTCGGCGCCGCCGGGATGCGCCCGCTGGAAGGCGCCCGCCGAGCGGCGCAGACAGGCGCCGATAACCTGGTCGAGCTGCGCCAGCTGGACGATCCACGACCGGAGATCATCACGGCCCTTGGCGGTGAGCTGGTAGCACCGGCGGGCCGGCCCCGCTTCGGCGGTCTCCCACCCGGATACCAGCGACCGGTCGCGTTCCAGGCCGCGCAGCACGCGGTAGACATGGCCGGATTCCACATCGGCCAGTCCCAGGTCCCGGAGCCGGTCGATCAGGTCGTACCCGTGACCGGGCCGCTCGAAGATCAGGAGCAGGAGGAACGGATGCAGCAGACCACGCAGTTCACGTCCGTGCATGCCAGTCCCTTCTCGGCGCAGGGCACCACCTCGCCAGCAGCTAAACACACTTTCCTCCCAAACGCGGCGGAATGCCCGGTTCGGGGTGGCGCCAGGAGCAGCGCCGCGGGGGGGGGGCCGCTGGGAAAAAACCAAAACCCCCGCGCCCGGGCCGT
>NZ_JBEXHP010000108.1:12988-18489 GCF_040607895.1 Micromonospora sp. NPDC005220 | reverse complement strand
CGGGCCAGCCGCGGGTGCGCCCCGGCGGCGGCGAGCGACCGCCCGCGCGCCGTGATCCGACCGTCGGCGTCGACCGCGCCCAGGGTCTCCAGGGTGTCCCGGGCCACCGTCATCGCGGCGGCCGGCGGCGCGTCGGGCAACGCCAGCCCGACGCCGTCCGGTCGGCCCCAGGCGGCCAGCTCCAACGCGAAGCCGGTCAGGTCGGCGGTGGCGATCTCCGGCTCGGCGCGGGCGGGCAGCCGCTCGTGGGTCGCCGCCGACCAGCAGCGGTAGACGTACCCGGGAGCCTCCCGGCCGGCCCGGCCGGCCCGCTGGGTGGCGGCGGCCCGGGAGACCGGCACGGTGACCAGCGCGCCCAACCCACGGGCCAGGTCGATCCGGGGCACCCGGGAGAGTCCGGCGTCCACCACGATCCGCACACCCGGGACGGTCAGACTGGTCTCGGCCAACGCGGTGGCCAGCACCACCCGTCGTCGGTCCGCGCGACGCAGAGCGGCGTCCTGCTCGGTGCCGCGTTGACGGCCGTGCAGCGGCAGCAGCGCGACCGCGTCCCGCAGGTCGGCCAGCCGGCCGGTGACCGCCGCGATCTCGCCGGCCCCGGGCAGGAAGACGAGCACGTCGCCGTCGTGCTCGCGCAGCGCCCGCCGGACGGTGGCGGCCACGTGGTCGAGCAGGGCCCGGTCCACCGGCCCGGCCCCGGGCGGGGCGATCGGGCGTGCCGGGGGCGCCCAGATCCGCTGCACCGGATGCAACGCCGAGTCGGCCCGTACCACCGGGGCCGGGGTGGGCCCGCCCAGCAGCGCGGCGAACCGGTCGGTGTCCGGGGTCGCCGACATCGCCAGCAGCCACAGGTCCGGCCGGAGCGTGGCGCGCGCCTCCACGGTGAAGGCCAGCGCGAGGTCGGCGTCGAGTTGGCGTTCGTGGCACTCGTCGAGCAGCACGGCACCCGTGCCGGGCAGCTCCGGGTCGTGGTGCAGCCGCCGGACCAGCAGGCCGGTGGTGACCACCTCGATCCGGGTGGCCGGGCCGACCCGGCGCTCGCCGCGCACCGCGTAGCCGACCCGCTCACCGACCCGCTCGCCGAGCAGCTCGGCCATCCGCCGGGCAGCGGCACGAGCCGCCACCCGGCGGGGCTGGGCGATCACCACCCGACCGGTCACCCGGTCGGCCACGGCCAGCGGCGCGAGGGTGGTCTTGCCGGTGCCCGGCGGGGCCACCAGCACACCCGCGCCGGCCGTGTCGAGCGCCGCTACCAGCGCCGGCAGCACCGGACGGACCGGCAGGTCAACGGTTACGTCGGAGAGCACGGCCCAGTCTCGCACCGGGCCGGGCGGGTCAGCAGCGACGGACCTCGCCGGCGCTGCGCACGAAGGCCCGCCAGGCCGGCGCACCGAAGGCGAGCACCGGGCCGGAGCGGTCCTTGCTGTCCCGGACGGCGACCTGACCGTCGACTGTCGCGACCTCCACGCAGTTGCCGTTGCCGCTGCTGCGCGTGCTGGTGCGCCACTCCGCTCGGGTCAGGTCGTACGCCGTCATCCGCGGTACCTCTCGTCTGCGTCGGCGTGCCGCAGAAGCGGTCACGCAAAGTTACGAGAAGCATGCTCAAGACGGGTCAACGACGCCGTCGGATCGAGCGCCATCCGGCACAGCTCCTCGTGCAGAAGGCTATACCCGAGCACATGATCGGCTTCCTCCAGAGCCAGCCCCATCGTGAGGTTATCCAGGTAAACCATGGATGCGTCGGCGGAATCGGCGAAGTTCAGGATCACGTACGGGGTGCTCATGGCCGGATGCCCGCCGGCCGCGAAAGGAAGTACCTGAATTGTCACGTTGGGTAGTTGCGCGATCCGGCTCATGTGGACCAGTTGTTCGGCCATCACCGCGGCGCCGCCGACCGGCCGCAGCAGCACCGCCTCATTGATCACCACCGACAGGTCGACCGGGTCGTCGCGGCGCAGCACGTCCTGCCGGCGCAGTCGGGCGGCGATCTTGCGCTCCAGGCCGTCCTCGCCGGCGGTGCGCCGGAAGATCTCCCGGGCGTACGCCTCGGTCTGCAACAGCCCGGGCACCGACTCGGCCTCGTACGTGCGCAGCGCCGCCGCCTCGGCCTCCAGCCCGACGTAGAACTCGAACCACTCGGGGAGCACGTCGCTGTAGTTCTGCCACCAGCCGCGCTGCTGCGCTCCCCGGGCGATCTCGATCAGCGCCTCGGCGTCGGAACCGGTGACCTCGTAGAGCGCGAGGGCGGCCCGGACGTCGCGCGGCTTGATGCCGATCTGCGCGTTCTCGATCCGGGAGAGGTTGCTCTTGGACATGTCGAGCTGTCGGGCGGCCACATCGAGGGTCATGCCCGCGCGTTCCCGGAGTTGGCGGAGTTCCCGGGCGATGCGGCGTCGTCGCACGGTCGGGCTGGCGGCGGGACGGATGGCGGGGATGGCGGTCACCGTCCGAGTCTGTCACGGCAAGATCCGCAGGTCGCGCCTGCACGGAGTGCAACTCTCAAATCTGGGAGTTGCGTTGCAGTAGCTGTCGGTGCATCCTTTCCCGGTCGCGATCACTGTGGACACACCTGTGCAGGAGGACCGTTGCTCATCGCCGACGAGTTCTTCCTGATCGCACACAACGACAGTCGTGGCAAGGCCAAACTGCACCCGGCGGCGACCGGGCTCGGGCTCGCTGGCGGGCTCCTCGGCGAGCTGATCCTCTATGGACATATAACCGTGTCGGCCGGGCAGATCACCGTCATCGACAGGCGTCCGCCGGCCGACGCGCTGGCGCACACCGTGCTGGACCAGTTGGTCGGTGAGTCCCAGCACCGGGAGCTGCGCACCTGGCTGAGCTTCCTGGCGCAGAGCGCGACCGCCTCGGTAGGGGAGCGGCTGGCCCGCGCCGGGGTGCTGCGCCGCCAGGAGAGCCGCCGGCTGCTGCGAACCACGGTCAGCTACCTGCCGATCGACCTCAACGCGGTGGCCTGGCCGGCCACCCGGCTGCGCGCCCTGCTGGACCGGCCGGACCCGCCGGGCGTGCCGGACGCCCTGCTGCTCGGCCTGGTCGTGGCCGCGGGGCTGACCCGCGAGGTGCTGTGGAGTGCCGGCCCCCGAGCCCACCACCGGCTGAACGTCCTCATCCCCGCGCTGCCGGCACCGCTCAAGGAACTCGTCGGGCACACCGAGGCCGCCGTCGGCGCCGCCGTGCTGCGCGGCATCCCCTGATCCCCCCGGTAACCCTCAACCCTCCCCTCGACAAATCGGAGTAGTCGTATGCCCCCGACATCGACAGTTGACCGACCCAGCAAC
This sequence comes from Micromonospora sp. NPDC005220, assembly GCF_040607895.1. NCBI lineage: Bacteria > Bacillati > Actinomycetota > Actinomycetes > Micromonosporales > Micromonosporaceae > Micromonospora > Micromonospora sp. NPDC005220. Next base: position 15,193 of record NZ_JBEXHP010000108.1, on the reverse strand, counting down.
GTCTCCGAAGCCCTGGCCCGAGGCCGCCTCGGCATCCCGTCGGTGATCTTCTTCGTCCTCTCCGCCGCCGCGCCGCTGACCGTGGTGGCCGGCGTCGTCACCACCGGCTACGGCGTCATCGGAGTGACCGGAATCCCGCTCGCCTTCCTGCTGATCGCCGCGGTACTCGCGCTCTTTTCGGTCGGCTACGTGGCAATGTCCCGCCGGGTGGAGAACGCCGGCGCCTTCTACGCCTACATCTCCCGCGGCCTCGGCCGACCGGCCGGCGTGGGCGCCGCCTGGGTCGCGCTGATCGCCTACAACGCGCTCCAGGTCGGGCTGTACGGCACCATCGGTGTGGCGGCCGAGCCGGTGCTCGACCGACTCTTCGGCGGGCACCCGCACTGGGCCGTCGTGGCCCTGGTGGCCTGGGCGTTGGTCGGCCTGCTCGGTCTGCTCCGGGTGGACCTCAACGGCATGGTCCTGGCCGCGCTGCTGGTCGCCGAGATCGTGGTGGTCCTCGTCTACGACCTGGGGCAGATCGGCAACCCGGCCGACGGTCAGGTCAGCTTCGCCTCGTTCTCGCCGGACAACCTCTTCGTACCGGGCGTCGGCGCGGTGCTGGTGCTCGCCGTCCTCGGCTTCGTCGGCTTCGAGTCGGCGGTGGTCTTCAGCGAGGAGAGCAAGGACCCGAAGCGGACGGTGCCGCTGGCCACCTACCTCTCGGTGGCGATCATCGCCGGGCTGTACGCGTTGTCGTCCTGGACCATGACGGTCGCCGTCGGGCAGGACCAGATCGTCGCCGAGGCCGGCGAGCAGAGCGTCGGGCTGATCTTCAACCTGGCCGCCGCACAGCTCGGCGACACCGCGGTCACCATCGGGCAGGTGCTCTTCCTGACCTCGGTGCTGGCCGCGATGATCTCGTTCCACAACACCACGGCCCGCTACACGTTCGCGCTCGGTCGGGAGCGGGTGCTGCCGGCGGTGTTCGGTCAGACCTCGGCCCGGACCGGGGCGCCGCGGGCCGCCTCGGTGGCGCAGAGCATTCTCGGGCTGCTGGTCATCCTGCTGTACGCGGTCAACGGCTGGGACCCGGTGGTCCAGTTGTTCTTCTGGGTCGGCACCACCGGCGGCTTCGGCGTCCTGCTGCTGATCGCCACCACCTCGGTGGCGGTGATCGCCTACTTCGCCCGCTTCGGCGGCGGCGAGCACCTCTGGCGGCGGGCCATCGCACCCGGCCTGGCCACCATCGCGCTCTTCGTGATCATCTGGTTGGCCGTGTCGAACTTCGCCAACCTGCTCGGCGTCGCGCCGGACTCCACCCTGCGCTGGGCGCTGCCCGCCGCGTACCCGGTGGCTGCCCTGCTCGGCATCGGCTGGGCCCTGCTGCTGCGCAGCAACCGCCCGGACACGTACGCCCGGATCGGTCTGGGTGCGGCGAGCGCCGCCGCCGTGGTCACGCCGGAGGCGCCGGCCGCCGTGGAGGTGGGCCGATGAGCATGGTCATCGAGCGGCTCGGGCCGGAGGAGACCGCCCTGGTGGCCGGTCGGATCGCCGAGGCGTTCACCGCCTTAAGGGTGACGCACTGGCTGGTGCCGGACGCGAGCAAGCGGGAGGCGGTGCTGGCCGGACACTTCGAGATTCTGGTCGAGCACGCGATGCGGCACGGCCTGGTCCACGCCACGGCTGACCGGTCCTCGGTCGCGGTCTGGTTGCCGTCGGTCGGCGAGCCGGCGCCGCCGCCGACGGACTACGACGCCCGACTGGCCGCCGCCTGCGGCGAGTGGACCGACCGGTTCCAGCAGCTCGACGAGCTGTTCGCGGCGAACCACCCGCATCCGGATCACCACCACCTGGCGTTCCTGGCGACCCGGCCGGACCGACAGGGGCAGGGGTTGGGCAGCGCGCTGATGCGGGACCACCATGCCTGGCTGGACGCCAACGGGGTACCGGCGTACCTGGAGGCGAGCAGCCCGCGCAGCCGGGACCTGTACGCCAAGCACGGCTACCTGGCCGGCGAGCCGTTCCGGGTGCCCGACGGCACGCCGTTCTGGCCGATGTGGCGGGAGCCGGTCGGGCACTGAACCGGCCGGGTCGACGCGACAGGTGTGTTGCTGTCACGCTCGCGTGACAGCGCGGAGGGGCGGGGGCCGCGGGGGCCGGCCCGCCGCGCGGGCGCTCACTGGGGGCCGGGGAGCGGGGCGCGCAGCGGGGGCCGGGCCCGCG
>NZ_JBEXHP010000108.1:0-12978 GCF_040607895.1 Micromonospora sp. NPDC005220 | reverse complement strand
TTTTTGGTGGTTCCGGGGGGGGCGGGGCCCGGGGGCCCCGGGCCCTCCGCTCGTGCGCTCAGTACGTGCCGTCGAGCTGGCCGCGCAGCTTGGTCAGCGCCCGGGTCAGCAGCCGCGAGACGTGCATCTGCGAGACGCCGATCTGGTCGGCGATCTGCGACTGGGTCAGGTTGCCGTAGAAGCGCAGCGTGAGGATCTTCTGCTCGCGCTCGTCGAGGGTGGCCAGCGCCGGGCCGAGGGCGACCCGCAGCTCAGCCAGCTCGAACTCGCTGTCCTCGCCGCCGAGCATGTCGCCCAGCTCGGTGGCGCGCTCGCCGTCGCCGGTCGGGGTGGACAGCGACACGGCGTTGTACGCCCGGGCGCCTTCCAGGCCCTCCAGCACCTCTTCCTCGGTGAGCTTGAGGTGCGCGGCGATGTCGGCGACCGTCGGCGAGCGGCCGAGGGTCTGCAGGAGCGAGCTGTTGGCGTCGGAGATAGCCAGCCGCAGCTCCTGGAGCCGGCGCGGCACCCGGATGTCCCAGGTGCGGTCCCGGAAGTGCCGCTTGAGCTCACCGATGATGGTGGGGATGGCGTAGCCGGCGAAGTCGACACCGCGCGAGGGGTCGAACTTGTCGATGGCCTTGATCAGGCCGATCGCGGCGGTCTGGGCCAGGTCGTCGTTCGGCTCGCCGCGCCCGCTGTAGCGGTGGGCCAGGTGGTTGGCGAGCGGCAGCCAGGCCTCGATCGCGCGGTCCCGCAGAGCGGCGCGCGACGGGTGGTTGGCGGGCAGCGCCGCCATCGCGTTGAGCAGGTCGGCGGCGCTGTCGGTGAGAGCGCGCGGGTCGAGCTTGGTGGCCTTGGCGGCGGTGCTCGGCTGCTCGGTGATCGTTGGCGCGGTCATTGGGTGGTCCTCCCTGCACCTCGTCCGCTGACGAAAAAGACGTGACGCTTTGGTTTAGCTTCCAGTGGGCCGTTCGGGAGTCACCTTAACCTGATCGTCTCCCGGAAATCTAGCCGAAAGGTTGATGTACTTAAGGCGTGTTCAATTACAAAAGGGGCAAATCGCGCGAAATTCGGGGTGGCAGTGAGGATCCTTACCCGCCTTTTGGGGCTGCGGACCGCTGCCCGGTCGTCGAGTCGGCCCGGCCGATCGGCCCCGGTCCGCGTCTACTGGTCAACAGGAAATCCGACAAGTCGGCAGGAGTGTCAACTATCCGTCGTTGTCCCACTGGCGGGACTGGCCGTAGCGTCGCCTGTACACACCGTTCGGAGGCACCGTGCTCGATCCCGCCGCTCCCCAGCTCGTCGTGAACAGTCGCACCCTCTACTTCAGCTGGCTGCCGGCGGATCCCGACGCGGTCGCCGCTCTGGTGCCCCCGGAGCTCTGCCCCCGCCCCGACCGGCAGGTCTTCCTCAACCAGTACATCGTCGACGACGAGACGCAGACCTCCGGCTTCGGCGCGTACTCGCTGACCTACCTCGGCATCTCGCTCCTGGGCGTCGACGCGCCCGGCGGCCTCAACCCGGGTGGCTGGTGGACGCACTACGTGGCCTCCAGCCGGCGGGTCCGTGACTACGCGGTCGCCCGCGGCGCTCCGGTGCTCGCCGGGCGCACCCGGATCGAGGTGGACGGCGAGGATCTGCTCTCCGAGACGGAGATCGACGGCACGCCGTTGATCCGGGCACGGTGTCGGGTGGGGGAGACCGGGCACGTGATCAGCAGCGGGCACCACCGCTACTTCACCCGGCGCGACGGCCAGCTGCTCAGTTCGGCCTACCCGTTCGTCGCCGAGCCGGTCGCCCCGTTCGAGATCGAGTCGGTGGAGTTCCTCCAGCCCGGCCACCCGATGTACGCGCTGCGCCCGGCCAACCCGCTCACCATCGGCTTCGGCTACTACTCACCGCGCTCGTCGTTCGCCTACCCGGGCGGGCTGAGCGTGTACGCGGTCGCCGCGCCGGAGCCGGCCCGACCGCTTCACCAGGTGCCGGCCAGTCTCGCGCGCAGCGGCCTGCCGTCCGGGTCGTAGACCAGCCGGTACACCGGCAGCGCCCAGGCCCGGGTGTACCACGGCAGCCGCTCGGGGCGGTGCGGGCGCAACCGCCCGGGCGGCCGTTCTCCCACCTGGCCGGCGTCGTACCACCGCTGCAGCGCGTCGGCGGCAGCCGTGACAGCCGCGACCGCGTCCGCCGGATCCAGGAGGTCGGCGTCGTCCGCCCCGTCCGGGTCCCGGTCCAGGTGCTCGCGCCACAGCCGCAGTCGCAGGTCCCGGGCGAAGGTCCGCGCCCCGTCGCCCCGCCCCGCGGGGTCGGTGGGCTCCCGCCGGTCCGGGGTGTCGTCGAGCACCGCGCAGGACAACTCGCTGTCGTGGGTCCAGGACCGCCGGTTGAAGTTGTCGCTGCCCACGCTGGCCCAGACGTCGTCGACCACACACACCTTCGCGTGTACGTAGACGGGGTCGCCGGCGTGGTTCTCCACGTCGAACACGTGCACCCGGTCCGGTGCGGCCCGCTCACAGAGCGACAGCGCCTGCTCGCGCCCGACCATGTTCGGCGGCAACACCAGCTTGCCGTCCACGTCCGGGTGGCGGGGGACGACGGCGATCAGGTGCAGCTCCGGGTTGTCCCGCAGCGCGTGCGCGAACAGGTCCGCGACCTCGGCCGACCAGAGGTACTGATCCTCCAGATAGATGAGCCGGCGGGCCCGGCGTACCGCCTTGGTGTAACCCCGGGCCACGGTCCGCTCGCCGTTCGGAGCGAACGAGTAGCGCGGCCGCACGGCGGGGTAGGTGCGCAACACCTGGATCTGGTGCGGCCCACACTCGGGCGGGTCGGCGGGCTGCTCGGGCAGCGGGTCCGGCCGCAGGTCCGCGCCGCGCAGCCGGTCCCGCAGGTAGGCCATCGGGTTCTCCGAGTCCAGCGGCATCGGGTCGGTCCAGCGTTCCCGGAACAGGGTGTCCAGCGCGCCGACCACCGGCCCGCGCACCGCGAGCTGCACGTCGTGCCAGGGCGGATTGGGGCCGTACCGGGGGGACATCTGCACCGGTTGTGGGTCGCCCTCGTGGGCGGCGTCATCGCGGCGGCTGTGGCACAGGTCGATCCCACCCGCGAAGGCGATGTCCCGCTCCGGGGCGTTGACGTGCCGCAGCACCACCAGCTTCTGGTGGTGCGAGCCGCCCCGGCGGACCCGCTGGTCGAGCAGCACCTCGCCGCCGGCCGCCGAGACCGTCTCACTGAGGTCGCGGTTCTCCGCCTCGCTGTAGGCCAGCACGTCCAGGTGTGAGCGCCAGATCAGGCCCTTGACCACCACGCCCCGCTGGGCGGCCTGGGCGAAGAGCTGGGCCACGGTCGGGCCGTCCGGACGCAGCCGCTGGTCCGGGTCGCCCCGCCAGTCGGTGAAGAAAAGGTGGTCGCCGGCGGTCAACGCCTCCACCTCCTCGACCAGCCGGTCGAAGTACGCCGCGCCGTGAATCAACGGCTCGGCGAGGTTTCCGGTCGTCCAGACGGGTAACCCAGAGACCGGGTTGGCACGTTCCTGCGCGGTGAGGAACCAGTCCTGTAACGGCACGTCCAGCCCCCCGGAGGTCGACAACGTCCTCACGGTAGGACCCCGGACGCGGGTCCGCATGCCAGGTCCGCCGACCGGTGACCTGGACGACGCCATACGAGTACGCGACAACAGTCGAGGAGGCCACACCATGCCCCGCGAGACGACGAACCCCGTGAACGAGTACCGCGAGCCGGCGGTCGAGAGCGAACGGGGTGCGCTGGTAGCGGTGTTGCTGATGGTGATCCTGGGCGTCGCCGGTATTTTCGCGGTCTCCTGAGGCGCCGCCGACGTCCTCAGTCGGTCTCAGGCAAGCTTCACGGCTTCCGTCTCCGGCACGAGGGTGGTGTTGGCGATGAGTTTGTGCAGCACTCTCAGCGCCGCAACGTAGTCCGCGTCATCGATACCTTGATGGATCAGCGACCGGATCTCGGGAGCGGAGTGCTTCATCCGCAGGCGAGCTGCCTCGCCGGCGTCGGTGATCCGTAGGCGGCCGTCGTGATCTGCGTGAATCCATCCGTGGCTGAGGAGCACCTCGGCTTCGCTCGCGAGGTCGTCCTCGGGGCGGATGTACTCGGTCATGGCTTGCTGAAGCTGGGGAATGGTCCTTGCTGCGCCGTCATCAGGTGCCAGGTCGTGAGGGGATAGGTGGCGCAGGATCCAGAACTGCGGCTGCGTGAAGCCGCGCTTGGCCTGCTCGTCGCGGGTGAACCGGATGATGGACTCGTACGCCAGCCGCGTCCAGTACGCGGCCACCTGGTTGGCGTCGGCCTGCATCGGCAGGGCCATTGCTGCCTCCTTCGATGTCGTTCGGGGGGCCGCGCTGTCTCCTGGGATCTGCATACGGCTGATGCTGGACCTTGAACGAAGGTTGAAGTCAAGAGCCACGGGCCGTCGAGGGGCGGGAGCTGGCCGACCTGTACCCGGGGGCGCTTGTCGACGCGACCCGGCGCGTTGTCCTACCTACGCCCGGTGACTGACCAGCACGGCGGCCTGCGGGGATCTAAATGATCTGTTCCAAGGGACCTGACCGCCGACGCCCGTCGGTCGGGGACGTGTCGCGGCGAGTTGACCTCCGGCTGCGACAGGGACCAGATGCTCCCGTGCGGCACGACCTCGGGCCCGCCTCACCCGCCATCGCTGGCAATCTTGGACACTTTCCGTTAGCTGCTAACGGAAAGTGTCCAAGATCTACCCTGTCAACCGCCCCCCGTGCCCCGGACGACGTCGCCGGCACGGTCTTCGACCATCAGACGCGCCAACACCTTCCCGCACGGACCCTTGGAATCGATCGTCTACGTATCACAGTGCGCGGTCGTAGGCTCGACGATCGGTCTGCGGAACGGTCCCCATCCCACGAACCGGTCGTACAGGGCTCGCGGGCTCGGCCCGTCGTACGGGTTCAGGTGGTAGAGGTCGCGCATCGCCTCGTACAACAGGCCCGCGCTGGTCTTCAGCCTGGCGGCGTGGCGGGCGTTCGTCGACTTGGCGAAGGCCCGCGAAGCGGCCTGACCGGTACTACGCGAAACGCCCCCGGACCGCTCCGGGGGCGTTCGCATTGTCAGGTCAGGGACGCGGGCCCTGGCCGTCGGTGTGCGGGACGCGCTCGGTGGGGATGACGCCGAGTCGGCCGGCCTTGAAGTCCTCGAACGCCTGGAGCAGCTCGTCACGGGTGTTCATCACGAACGGGCCGTACTGCGCCACCGGCTCCCGGATGGGCTGACCGCCCATGATGTAGAGGTCGAGCGCCGGGGTGTTGCTGTCCTGCGTGGCGTTCGCGCTGAACCGCAGCGCGCTGCCCGGACCGTGCACCGCGAGCTGGCCGGTGTGGACCGGCCGGCGCTCGGCGCCGACGGTGCCGCGCCCGCCGAGCACGTACACCAGGGCGTTGAAGTCGGGGTTCCAGGGCAGGTCGACCTGCGCGCCGGGCTGGACGGTGACGTGGCTGATGGTGATCGGCGTGAACGTGGAGCCCGGCCCCTTGTGCCCGGCGATCTCACCGGCGATGACCCGGATCAGCGCGCCGCCGTCCTCGGTGGTGAGCAGCGCGGACTCCCGGCCCCGAATGTCCTGGTACCGGGGCGGGTTCATCTTGGCCGAGCGGGGCAGGTTGACCCACAGTTGGGTGCCGTGGAAGAGCCCGCCGCTCACCACCAGGTGCTCCGGCGGCGCCTCGATGTGCAGCAGGCCGCTGCCCGCCGTCATCCACTGGGTGTCGCCGTCGGTGATGGTGCCCCCGCCGCCGTTGGAGTCCTGGTGGTCGAAGACGCCGTCGATGATGTACGTGACGGTCTCGAAGCCGCGGTGCGGGTGCCACGGGGTGCCCTTGGGCTCGCCCGGCGCGTAGTCGACCTCGCCCATCTGGTCGAGGTGGATGAACGGGTCCAGGTCGGCGGTCGACACCCCGGCGAAGGCGCGACGGACCGGGAAGCCCTCACCCTCGAAGCCGCTGGGCGCCGTGGTCACCGTGCGGACCGGGCGGATCGTGGTGGCCTCGTCGAGTCGAGGCAGCCGGGGCAGGACGAGAACGTTGTCGACGGTGATCGCGGGCATGTCGGGGGCTCCTAACGTGGGGCAGGGGTGGTCGAGGTGACCCGCGATGCGCGCAGGCGCTCGCCGAGCCGGTCGAAGACCCGGGTGAGGCAGGCGACCTCGGCGTCGTCGAGGTCGTCCATCAGGTGGGTGCGCACCGACGCCAGGTGGTGGGGTGCGGCTTCCCGCAGCGCGAGCAGCCCGGCGGCGGTGAGCACCGCCTCGCTGCCGCGCCGGTCGTCCGGGCAGGGCTCCTTGCTGACCAGGCCACGACGTTGCATGGAGGAGACCTGGTACGTGAGGCGGCTGGGCGAGAAGATCAACCGGCTGGCCAGCTCGCCCATCCGGAGCCGCTGCCCGGGTGCTTCGGAGAGCAGGACCAGCACGTGGTAGTCGGCGAAGCTGAGGTCGCTGTCGACCCGCAGATCCTCTTCCAGCTGGGTGTAGAGACGCTGGCTGGCCTCGATGTAGGCGCGCCAGGCGGCCTCTCGGGTGCTGTCCAGGCTCTCGGTCATGCCCACGACGATAGCACTACTTCAAAATTTAAGGAATGTGGTTGAGCGTTGTCTGGGTCACCTGTTCACACTCCCAGGGTTGAATCGTGCAGCTTTGAAAGAAGTCTGCGCTAATCCAGCGGCGCGCAGGCCGCGCGTTGTGTCAGACTCCGGCCTCGTGGAACACGTGGAACTCGCCGCCGCCGACCTGTTGCTGCGCCCCTGGCGGGACGAGGACGCCCCGACGGTGCGCGACGCCCTCCGCGACCCGGCGATCGCCCAGTGGAACCCGCAGGGTCGCGGCCCGATCGATGACGAGGTCGCGCTGCTCTGGGTGCGCCGGCGGGCCGACTGGTCCGCCGGCGACCATGCCTCGATGGCGGTGACCGAGTCGGCGGGCGGCACGCTGCTCGGCTCGGTCTCGCTGCACCACATCCACGACGGCGACGCGTCCATCGGCTACTGGACGGTGCCCGCGGCGCGGGGGCGTCAGGTGGCGGTGCGCGCCGTCGTCCGGCTCACCGACTGGGCGTTCGCCGATCTCGGGCTGCACCGGGTGGAGTTGTGTCACGCGGTGGCGAATCCGCCGTCCTGCCGGGTCGCGGAGCGGGCCGGCTACCTCGCCGAGGGGACGCTGCGCGAGTCGTACCGGTACGGCGACGGCCGCCGCTACGACGAGCACCTGCACGCCCGCCTGGCCACCGACCGCTAGCCGGAGGCGGGCCGGGGTCCGAACAGGCGTCGGCCCCGGCCGCGCAGGTCGCCTCGATCCGTCACTCGGTGACCTTGCGGAGGAATGCCGCGAGGGCGCTGCTGACGCGGGCGATCCTCTCCGGCAGGGGCAGCGGCTCGGGCGCGGGAGGCCCGGCGTGCTTCTTCCCCCGCAGATACAGCGAGCAGGCCAGGTCGGAGCAGAGGTACGTGCCCACGGAATCGCCCTGCCGCCCGCTCGGGCCGGCCTTGGGGGCGGTCATCAACGAGACGCCCCCGCCGAGGTGCGTGGTCAGGCAGAACGAGCACATGCTGTGCCGCACGCGCCCCGTCTGGTGCGTCGCGGCCCGCAGCACCACCCCGGCCAGCTTGCCGTCGGTCTCGGCGACCAGGTAGGCCCGCTGCGGCGCGGACGGGTCCCGCCAGCCGAGAAAGTCGAGATCGTCCCACGGGCGCATTTCAAGATCATTTGGTACGGCCAGCCGCTTCGCCTCGCCCCGGCTGCAATTGACGAAGGACGCGCGGATGGCGGACTCGGTAACCTCTAACATAGGTAGTAGCCTAGCCCTCCTAGGCAAGTGTTTATTAGGGATAGATTGGGGGTGTGCTGCATGGCACGTGCCGGGGTGACCGCCGAACGCCTGACGCTGGCCGCGGCCGAGCTGGCCGACGAGGTGGGCCTGGAGAACGTCACAGTCGCCGCGCTCGCCCGCCATTTCGGAGTGAAGGACGCCAGCCTGTACTTCCACGTCAAGAACGCGCACGAACTACGGGTCAGGATGGCCCTGCTGGCGCTGGCGGAGCTGGCCGACCGGGTCGCCGCCGCGCTCGCCGGCCGGGCCGGCAAGGACGCCCTGGTGGCGTTCGCGAACGCGTACCGGGACTACGCGCGAGAGCACCCGGGTCGGTACGCCGCCATGCAGATCGACCTCGACCCGGAGACCGCCGCAGCGAGCGCGGGCGTCCGACACGCCGAGATGACCCGGGCGATCCTGCGCGGCTACCGGCTCTCCGAGCCCGACCAGACCGACGCGGTGCGGATGATGCACAGCACGTTCCACGGGTTCGTGAGCCTGGAGAAGACCGGTAGCTTCCGGCACACCCCGCGCCCCACCGACGACTCCTGGTCACGCACCCTGGACGCCCTCGACGCCGTCCTCACCAACTGGCCGCCGCGCTGAGCTGCCGCGGCGGCACGGCATAGGCTCGGTGGCGTGGATGATCTGGAGTTGGCCGACTGGCGGGAGCGCGTGGCCCGGCTGTACCTGTCCGACGTCGACCTGGCCGGCTTCCGTGCCGGCCGCGACGAACTCTTCGCCACCCACCCGCAGAGCCCGATCCCCCCGGCGGAGCGACCGGGCTTCGCCGGGGTGCGCTATTTCCCGCCCAATCCCGCGGCGGTCGTCGAGGCGCCGCTGCGCTCGGCCAGCGGCGAGCTGCGCATCGACACCGGGGGCCCGGACGGGGTGGTCGCGTACCGGCGGGTCGCGGTGGCCGAGACACCGTGGGGGCCGCTGACCCTGTGGTGGATCGAGGCGTACGGGGGCGGGCTGTTCGTTCCGCTGCGCGACGGCACCTGCGGGCAGGAGAGCTACGGGGGAGGCCGGTACCTCACCGACACGGTGAAGGGCACCTTCGGCCGGGGCGTCGAGCTGCTGCCCGGCGACCGGGTCCGGCTGGACGCCAACTACCTCTACAACCCCAGCTGCGCCTACGACGACCGCTGGGCCTGCCCGCTGGCGCCACCGGAGAACCGGGTCGACGTGCCGCTGCGGGCCGGCGAGCTGGCGTACCACGACTGAACGGCCGCCCGCCCCGAGTGCTGCCGGGACGGGCGGTCCGTCGTCGCTCAGCGGTTGGCGGCCGCCCGTCCCGGCATCTGCATCCGACCGAGCAGCTGTCGCGCCTGGTCGGCGAGCTGGGCGTCGACAGTCACCGCGTACTGGCCGGCGCGCAGTGAGCTGGCCGAGGTGAAGTCGCGCTGCCCACCCGTCATCGCGTGCGCGACCGCGCCGAACACGGCACCCCAGATCGCACCGATGACCAGCCCGACCAGGATCACCGCCAGCCAGTTGCCGACGGTGAAGATGCCGAACAGCAGGCCGATGAAGAGCCCGAACCAGGCACCGGTGCCGGCGCCGAGCAGACCGGCTCGACCGGTGGTCATTCGCCCGAGCACCGTCTCCACCAGGGTGAGGTTGGTGCCGACGATGGCGGTGTGCTCCACCGGAAAACGGTTGTCGGCCAGGTAGTCGACGACCCGCTGGGCGGCCGGATAGTCCGGGTACGAGCCGATCGTCACGGTCGGCGCGCCGGCCGCCGGCCCGTGGCCGTCCCCGGCCGGTGTCGACAGGCGGCCGGCCGGCCCGGATGGAAGCTGAATGCCATCCTGTGTGCCGGACCGCCAGGCGGCGGTCGGCCCCGAAGCTGACGTCATGAGCATCCTCCCTCGTCAGGTCCCCGGGTTCCCCGCCAGGCCGACCGGTAACGCGGTCGCCGCCGTCGGGCGGCAGGGAATTCCACCTGACCTCCCGGGTAGGCGGTCAGGTGGAGAGCGGACAGATCAGCCCCAGCGCGGCGCCGCTGAGCCAAACTTTCCGCCAGATCGTGACAACTTTCTATCTCTCGGAGCGAACTTCTATCGCTTCGCAGTGAAAGGCGTTAATGTCCGGGGCACCCCTGCGGTGCTCCTCCAGTCGGCGGGAGCGGCACCGAGATCCCCCGGACAGCTGGAGGTCTCGTGTCCCGCACACCGCGCCGACGTCTCGTCAGCGCCACCACAGTGCTCACCGTCCTGGTCACCCTCTGCCTCGTCCCGCAGGCAACCGGTCGGCCGGCCGCAGCCGCACCGGTCCAGGCTGCCGCCCTCGCGCCACCCGCCACCGCCGGTTTCGAGAAAGTCGCCCTCGACGGCGGTCTCTCCATGGGCGAACCGATCGAACTGGCCGTCGCCCCCGACGGCAAGGTCTTCTACATCAACCGGGGCACCAGCAGCGCCGGCGGTCAGGTCCGGCTCTACAACCCGGCGACCAGGTCCACCACTGTGGCTCTGACCCTGGCGTTGGACGCCCGCTTCGAGGACGGCCTGATCGGCATCACCCTGCACCCGGGTTTCGCGAGCAACCGCTGGGTCTACCTCTTCTACTCGCCGAAGGTCACCCCGCTGGTCAACCGGATCAGTCGGTTCACCTTCAACCCGTCCACCCTGGTGCTCGACCCGGCCAGCGAGGACATGCTGATCGAGTGGCCCACCGAACGCGATCTCTGCTGCCACTCGGCCGGCTCGATGAGCTGGGACACCGCCGGCAACCTGTACTTCGCCGTCGGCGACAACACCAACTCCGGTGGCGACTCCGCCGGGATGGCCCCGATCGACGAGCGGACGAACCGCAACGCGCAGTACGACGCCCAGCGCACCTCCGGCAACACCAACGACCTGCGCGGCAAGATCAACCGGATCCATCCGGAGAACGACGGCAGCTACACCGTGCCCGCCGGCAACCTCTTCGCCGCCGGCACCGCGCGGACCCGCCCCGAGATCTACGTGATGGGCGTGCGCAACCCGTACCGGATCTGGGTGGACCGCACCGCGAACAACACCCTCTACTGGGGCGAGGTGGGCCCGGACGCCGGCGCCGACCTCGCCAACCGTGGCCCGGCGGCGTACGACGAGTTCAACCGGGCCACCGGGCCCGGCAACTACGGCTGGCCGTACTGCGGCGGCCCCAACGTCGCCTACAACGACTGGGACTTCGCCACCGCCACCCCGCGTGGCTGGTTCCCCTGCGGCGGCTCGACCGGCCCGGTCAACAACTCACCCCGCAACACCGGCGTCCAGCAGCTTCCACCGACGAAACCGGCACTGGTCTGGGAGCAGCACGGCGGCAGTGAGGACTGGCCGGCGTTGGACAACCCCGGCGGGTGCGGGTCGCCCAACCACGTCGAGGTCTACCACTACGACCCGAACCTCGTCTCGGACGTGAAGTGGCCGGCCTACTACGACAACAAGTGGCTGATCTCCGAGTACTGCCGCAACTGGATCAAGGAGGTCCAGTTCGACAACGGCAACCCGTCCACCGGCGCGCCGACCGTGATCGAGCCGGTGCTCGCCGGCATGAAGTTCGTCCACCCGATCGACTGGCAGTTCGGCCCGGACGGCTCGCTCTACCTGCTGGAGTACGGCAGCGGCTACTTCTCCGGCGCGGCCGACGCCGGCCTCTACAAAATCAACTATGTCCAGGGCGGCCGGTCGCCGGTCGCCAAGGCCACCGTCAACCGGGACAACGGCCTGGCCCCCCTTTCGGTGACCTTCTCCAGCGCCGGCAGCTCCGATCCGGACGGCGACCCACTGACGTACGCCTGGGACTTCACCAACAACGGCAGCACCGACTCGACCGCCGCGAACCCGTCCTTCACGTACTCCGCCAACGGCAGCTACAGCGCCCGGCTCACCGTCAACGACGGCACCGGCCGCAGCGCGACCACAGTGGTGTCGGTGGTGGTCGGCAACAACCGGCCGACGGTCACGGTGACCGGCCTGCCCGCCGGCGGGCTCTTCGACTGGGGGCAGGACCTGGCGGTAGGCGCCACCGCCAGTGACCCGCAGGACGGCACGCCCGCCTGCTCGACGGTGGTCGTCCGGGCCGCGCTCGGCCACCAGGAGCACGCCCACGAGGAGGGGGAGGGGACCGGCTGCGGCGCCACCTTCAACACCGGCCCGGTGCACGCCGGCCCCGACTCGGTGCTGTTCTTCGTCCTGCGCGGCAGCTACACCGACCGCGGCGCGACCGGCTCGGCCGCCCTCACCGGTGAGCAGGAGATCAGCCTCTACCCGAAACAGTGGCAGGCCGAGCACTTCGTCCAGCTCAACGGCCCCAAGGTGATCGACCAGGCGGCGGCCGAGGGCGGCAAGCGGTTGGGTGACATCCAGAACGGCGAGAGTGTTCGACACCACGCGGTGAGCCTCAAGGGGATCACCGGCGTCCGGGCCCGGGTCTCCTCCGGCGGCCCCGGGGGCACCCTCTCCTTCCGGTACGACTCACCGACCGGCACCGAGGTCGCCCGGATCGCGGTGCCGAACACCGGCGGCTGGGACAACTACACCGAGCTGAGCGCCACGGTGACCAGGCCCGACGACGGCACCCACGACCTGTACCTGGTCATGACCGGCGGCAGCGGGGCATTGCTGGACGTGGACAGCTACACCTTCACCGGGCCGGGCGTCGGCACCGGCGGGGCGCGCACCGGAGAGGTCAAGGCCCTCGGCAAGTGCGCGGACATCGCCTCCAGTCAGACCGCGAACGGCACCAGGGTGCAGACCTGGACCTGCAACGGCACCGCCGCGCAGCGCTGGACGCTGCCCGGCGACGGCACGGTGCGTGGCCTCGCCAAGTGCCTGGACGTGAAGGCGAGCGGCACCACCGACGGCACCCTGGTGCAGCTCTACGACTGCAACGGCAGCGGGGCCCAGCAGTGGGCCGCCCAGCCGGACGGCAGCCTGCGCAACCCGCAGTCCGGGCGTTGTCTGGACATCCCCAACTCGGACCTCACCGACGGCCGGCAACTGCGGATCTGGACCTGCAACGGCACCGGGGCGCAACGCTGGACCCTGCCGTGACCGCCCCCTGACCGGCGCGGCACCCGTACCCGAGCGTCGGTGACGCACGGGGCCGCGCGGCGGCGGCGGAGCCCGGCCCCCCCCCCCCCCCGCCCCCCGCC